>DASTJG010000679.1:0-4389 GCA_035716785.1 Anaerolineales bacterium | reverse complement strand
ATGGACGGTGTGGACTTCATGCCCACCAGCCGCAACGTATTGTATGGCTATCACTTCAAGTCGATCGCCGCAGCCGGACCGATCGTGGGTCCGATCACCGCAGCGAACATTTGGGGCTGGGCTCCGGCACTCGCCTGGTTGTTGATTGGTGTTTCCCTCATCGGCTGGGTCAGTGATTACAGCGCCATCATGGTCGCCGTTCGGAATGATGGCAACAGTCTGAGCGCTGTCAGTCATAAACTGATCTCGCCTCGCACCCGCCCGATTTTGTTCACTTTCATTTTCTTCTATTTGATGCTGGTGGCCGGCGCTTTCATGGGCATTATGGCTGCCCTGCTGACCGCCCGTGCAGACGTTCCCCTGGGCATCGTCATGCTGGCTGTAATGGGCTTTCTGGCAGGTCAGATGCTCTACAAATGGAAGATGGATCTGATCGTGGTCACCGCGATTGTGGTCGTTGTGACTCTGGCGGCGATGATGCTGGGTCCCCTCGGCGCCGTCAATGCAGAAGGTAAACTGGACCTCACACAGGGCCCGGTCAGTTCCGCGGTAATCGCGTTCAATGGCGCCATCAACAAGATCACCGGCGGTCAGGCCGTTTTCACTGTGAGTGATCCGACCTTTGCCGACCCACGCATCCCCGCTCCGGGTCCGGATGGGGTGCGCCCCTCGAACCCAACATACAATGCCGAGACCGGCCAGATCAATACCCTGCCCGCTTATCTCTTCTGGGCATTGTTCCTGCTGGTATTTTCGTACCTGGCAGCCACACTCCCGATTTGGCGCTTTGCCCAACCTGTGAACTACATCGGTTTCTGGGTCACTCTGCTGACCATTGGACTCAGCACCCTGGGCGCGATCCTGGCTCCGATTTTGGGTTCCACGACCGCTGCCGGAGACTTGATTGGCAAATTCGCCCTTGAACCGCTCAAGACCTGGGGGTTTGCCTACGATGCGACCAAGTCCTACCAGCCGCTCTGGCCGATGCTCTTTGTTACCATCGCCTGCGGTTCGATCTCCGGCTGGCACGCGCTGATCGGGTCGATCGGCACGGCCCGTCAGCTTGAATACGAGACCGACGGTCTACCCGTCGGCGGCGGCGCGATGTTCACCGAGAACACGCTTGCCCTGCTGGCGCTGGTGGCGGTCTCGATCGTGGGCACAGGCGGCGGCGCGGGACGCTTCGCAGCCGGTGTTGGCAACCTGCTGAGCGTCATCTTTGGACAGGGCTTCTTTGTCTACGGCACGGCCCTCGGCTTCGGCGCGTTCATGGTCATCGTACTGACCGTGACCCAACTGGTCTTCCGCGTGATGCGCGTGACTCTCTCCGAGTGGGCGGGCGACCTCATCCCAGCGCTGAAGAACATGCACATCTCGACCATCGTTTCGATGTTCCTGACGCTCTTGTTGGTGCTGACCGGCACCTGGGTGTATCTATGGCAGCTGTTCGGCGCAGCCAACCAGCTGATGGCAGCCCTCAGCCTGTTGATCGTGACCGTCTGGCTGCGAGAGCAAAAGAAGAATCCTTCCTTTGCCCTGTGGCCGACCCTGTTCATGTACCTCACCACGCTCGCTGCGACTCTGGTAACGATTCGCAACCTGTACTTTAACCTCTCCCTGCCAAACGCCAGCGGCGCGGCGATTGCCGGGAACTGGGCCATGATCCTCATTTCCATCCTGCTCTTTGTCACTGCCTTGATCATCGGGTGGGACGGCTATCAAGCCTATCAGCGTTACGGCAAAGGTGCACAGGCCAAGAAAGCGCCTGCCGCCGCGGATGACTAATCGAGATTCAAAAAGGGAGACGCTTAGGCGTCTCCCTGCCTTTGAAGTTGTTACCGTCCGAACTACCCGTGTTCATTGACCGCGCTCGCCAGTTCGCGCAATGCTTCAAAGTATTGCCTGGCATCCACATTGCGATGATCAGGCAATGGCACATGAACTTCGAAATTGGGTGCGTTCCTGTGCAGGCTGAAGCGTGAATAGCGCGAAGATAGTTTCTGCATGGGAAGTGCAAGCCGGTCCAGCGTTTTGGCCGCCAGATCGAGCAGCCCTGCTGGCGCCATTAATTCGAGACCCTGATATGTCCTGCTTTCCCACTTGCGCTGGCTAAGCCGTTTTTGAGTATCCCGCCCGCTCCAGGTTTTCAGGTCAAGAAGCTCGAGGTCTGTAGGTGGAGCCGTGTTGAGATGGGCACGGAAGATCACAATATCTTCCCGTCCCTGAAAGTACGCCAGTATCTGCATGAAAAAAACATCGCGCGGTTTGAAAAAGAGGAGTGTTTCCAGACGCCGAAAGGGCTTTTTCGCCTGAGCAATGACCAGTTCCGCGACCGAGGTGCCGAGCCAGCGAAACGTAGTTTTCTGACCGATACCCGGCAAGCCACCCTGCATCCATTTGAGTAAAGCATCACCGCGTCGAAGGTTGTAAATCATGCCAATGGCAAACCACCCCATGAAGATCGCGACAAAAATGACGACAATGGTTGTTGAACTCACGCCTCACCTCAACTTTATAATTGCGTTCACATGAGTATAATATGAAAAGTGATCCATCTCAATCTGAAAAGAAGCCCGGACGCTGGCAGGCCGTTCGTGAATTTCTATACGGCATGTTTGGAATGGAAATTGCCGAACACGCCCTGGAAATGCGCGCCAGCCTCGAAAGCATTTTCATGTTGGGAACAGTGGGAGATATGATTGGGATACCTGTCCTGCCACCATATTACAGCCTGCGCCTCTTGCCCTACCTCGTTCCCAATATTAAAACCTGGAAACGACGCGTCCTGCGTGAACGTGAATTTACTGATGAGCATGATTATCATTTGGAAGGTCTGTAGTTAAGCTCGCTCTAGCCGCCGTCCCCGGCGGCGAGGATGCCGCCAAGAGCAATCATAAGTCTAGAGAAAGGAACTTGAACATGAGCGAAGAAGAGAAGAAAAGTTTCTGGCAAAATATGAAGGAAGTGATTTATGGCATGGCCTCTCATGATATGAGCCGCTATGCCCTACGGACCCGTGCCAGCATGGAGCACTTATTCATCCTGATCACGATGGGCGATATGATCGGCATTCCGATCCTGCCGCCCTATTACAGCCTGCGCCTGCTGCCATACGTCGTTCCGCAGATCTCCACCTGGAAGCGACGCCTGCTGCGTGAGAAAGATGTCTCGGACGCAATGTTCTAAATCGAAACCGTAAATCCTAAATCGCAAATCAGGAGACATCATGTCCCTCAAACAAATCTTCGAAGAACATCCCGAACGACGCTACATTATGTTTGGCGGCAAGGGCGGCCTGGGGAAGACCACTTTTTCCGCCGCGACAGCCTACTGGCTGGCATCGCAGGGCAAAAAAGTACTGGTCTTTTCGGTCGATCCCCAGGCGAGTCTCTCCGATATTTTTCAGAAGGATATTTTTGGCAAGGGTCCCGTCAAGATCATGGACAATCTCTGGGCACAGGAGATCGACGCCGACCAGCACATCAAGGCCTATCAAAATGAGATCCGCAAGAAGATCCTGGATATGTACGGCTTTGATGCAGTGCCTGATGAGATCGAGCAATATATCCAGGCTGCTTCTGCAGAACCCGCCATGGAAGAGAGCGCCATCTTCGACGCGGTGGTGGATATCGTGGTGGGCGGCGAATACGATTACTACATCTACGACCTGGTGCCGCTGGGTCATGCACTGTACTACCTGAGCATGGCAAAGGTCTACGATGAGTGGATCACCAAGATCACGAAACTGCGCGAGGAGATGCGCGAATATGAGGAAATGGTCTCACGCATGAAACGTGAGAAGGAAACGGAAGAAGACCAGATCCTCACAGAGCTTCAGTACATCCGCACCCGTATCAACGCCTCTTCGAGTATCCTGACCGATAAGGAGAAGACCGGTTTCTTCTTTGTCATCATCCCCGAAGAAATGATCCTGATCGACACGGCCAAAGCCGCGGAGCTGTTCGCCAAATTCGATGTGCCGATCATGGGATACGTGGTCAACCGTGTGGTGCCGCGTGAACTGCTCCAACAGAATATCCCGGCCTACCTGAAAAACCGCATCGAGATGCAGGACAAATATCTGGATCAGATCAAGACCACGTTCGGTAAACAAGTGGCGGCGCACGTTCCGGAGTTGGAGCGCGATGTGACCGGCCTGGAAATGATCCGGCAGCTGGCTGAAATCATGTACGGGAAATAAGGAGAAGCGGCCATGAATGAGATCGAAACCTCTATGCAGGCTTACATCAAGGAGCACAGTTCCCTGCGCTATCTTTTCTTCGGCGGCAAAGGCGGCGTGGGCAAGACGGCCCTGGCAGGCGCGACGGCCATCTGGCTCGCGAAACAGGGCAAGCGCGTCATGCTGGCATCCACCAATCCCGTTCACAG
>DASTJG010000678.1:0-4665 GCA_035716785.1 Anaerolineales bacterium | reverse complement strand
GCGTTCATGAGCGAACGTGTTGCGAAGATTCCGCTCGACGGCCGTCCCGCCATGAAGATGATGTCGTCTGGCCAACCGCTTGAAAATACGAAAGTCAAAGTTTTGAATGATAAGGGAAAGGAAGTGCCCGAGCGCGTCATTGGTGAACTTGCGCTGCAAAGTAATTGCATGTTGACTGGTTATTACAACCGCCCGGATGCCACGGAAAAGGCCTTCCGCGACGGATGGTACCTGACCGGTGATTACGGGTACATTTCCAATGGGGAGGTGTTTGTCTCCGGGCGCAAGAAGGATATGATCATTGTCGGGGGCAAAAACATTTATCCGCAGGACCTGGAATCGCTGACCTATGAAGTGCCGGGTGTCCATGCCGGCCGGTCCGTGGCGTTTGGCATGTTCGATGAAAGGCAGGGTACAGAAGAAGTTGTCATTATTGCAGAGGTGAATTCTGAAGATGTGGAGGAACAGCAAAAGATCGCGGATGCGATCCGCCTGCATGTGACCAAGAATTCTGCCATTGCTCTACGTTACGTGAAGGTTGTTGGGCCGAAATGGATCTTGAAGACATCGAGCGGCAAGACAGCGCGCTCGGCCAACAGGGAAAAGTTTTTGCGTGAATTACAGGAAGATAATGGGGGGTAGGAAATCCCGGCATGAACTCATCCGATGTTCTTCAAAGGGCGATCCAGGCAGCACGTGCAGGGCAAAAGGTGGAAGCTCGGGACCTGTTGATCGAACTTGTGGAAGTTGAGCCACGGAACGAACTGGCCTGGATGTGGCTTTCAGGATTGGTCGATTCTCCTGAAGATCAGCTCATTGCCTGTGAAAATGTGTTGACCATTAATCCTGCCAATGAGAGGGTGCGCGTTCATCTGGCTGGGCTGCGACGGCGGTATCAAACTTATCTGGAGAAAAAAAGCCTTGAGGATGCAGCCAATCTCCTTGCGCAGGCAAACGAACATGTAAAACACGGGGACTTAAACACTGCTCTTCAGCTTGCCATAAAGTCTGCAGAAAAGCGCGAGGACTGTGAAGAGGCCTGGCTGCTGATCGGCAGGATCTCTCCTGATATTAATCAGCAAATTGCGGCTCTGGAGAAGGCTTCCAGGCTGAATCCAGCCAACAAGCAGACTGCGCCAACCCTGGAACAATTGCGCTATTTGAGGTCCAATCCTATGGATGCAGCCGCGCGCCTGGAGGAAGTGGGAAAAATTGAAGAAGCTTTAAAGGTGTATGAAGTACAGGCAGCCATAGCCAAAAACCTGAGAGACTTTGATCATATCCAAAAACAAATCATCCGCCTCAAAAGACTGCGGGAAGAGAATATTCCCCATGTGTCACCGGCTTCGGCCATAGCGCGTTTGACATCCACCTGGCCGTTACTATATTTGAGCCTTGTTTTTATACAGATGGGGTTAAATCCTTTGAAACATCCCAATTTCTATTTATGGCTGGGCCTGCCCCTGGTCATCATGGGCGGTTTCATGCTTGCATTGGCAGAAGTTCGCTCCCATCACTTGGTCTGGCAAAAACTGTTTCATGAACAGGGCGTTGGATCCTCCCTGTCTCGTGCCGTGACTGCTGCAACAGGCTGGTTCCTTGTCCTTATTCCTCTGGTTTTGCTACTTCTCGATTCGCTGAATCGCTTGCGAAATTTTTCAATCCCACCCTTCCCATTCTAGGTTAACCTTATGTTTCCCTTGAATGACACTGAACCCAATCGTTACTTGCGTTTTCCCGTCATGACCGTCTTATTAATTGTTATAAACAGTTTAATTTTTTTTACTGAAAGATTTTTTATTGGGGATAGCTATTGGGCATTCCTAATGAAATATGCCACGACACCATGCCTGATGTTGCGCGCACAAGGTGGAGGGGCGCTTTCCAATATAACCACCATGTTTCTGCATGGTGATCTTTTTCATTTGGTTTTCAATATGCTGCCTCTCTGGGTTTTTGGGAGACGCGTAGAAGACGCCTGTGGTCCCTGGCGTTTCCTGGCTTTTTATTTGCTGACGGGAACATGGGCTAATATTCTTGCTACTATAGTTCAATTTGACTCGTGTATCCCTGCCATTGGGGCAAGCGGAGCGATTTTTGGTTTAATGGGGGCGTATTTGCTTCTTTATCCTGGGGGGCGCATTCGAACGCTGATTCTCATTGTCTTTGTACCATTTTGGCCGCGCATCCGGGCGATCTGGATTGTGTTGTACTTTGTAGGTGTCCAGATTATCCCTGCTATTCAAATCCTGCTTAGAAAAGCGGATTACAACATCGGTTACTGGGCACATTTGGGCGGATTTGTCTCAGCAATATCTGTTCTTCTATTTTTGCGGCCTGCAGCATATGCAAGATATCGCAGTGAGGCGCCAATGTAAGGTTGATCAAAAATAAAAGAGTGGATTGCCCGGGCAATCCACTCTTTTATTTTGTATATTCAGCATTTATCCACCGGTGGGGAGGCGCTTCTTCATCGTGCGCTCGAGCAAATCTTCCTGCTCGCGTGAAACGCTGGATTTTGCACGCTTGACTTTGTAGGCCTTCTCAGCTTTTGCTTTATCCAGGGCTTCCTGCCAGGCCATCTGCATCGCGGTCAGTTCGGGCTCTTTCGGCTCTTCCTGAACGGGAACTTCTGAGTCTTCTCTCTTGGGACCGCGTTTGCCGCCCTTTTTATTCTCTTTCTTCGCCGGTTTGAACTCTTCGATTTCCGGCTCAAGCGCTTTCATGCTCAGCTTGATCTGTTTCTTTTTCCGGTTGACTTCCAGGATCTTGGCTTCGACTTCATCGCCTTCTTTTACCACTTCACCGGGAGTCTTGACATAGCCATGCGCGAGCTCGCTGACGTGTACCATGCCGGGACGTTCCGCACCAATGTCCACGAAGGCACCATAGGATTCGAGGCGGACGACCTTGCCCTTGACAACCATCTCAGCTTCAAGCTCTTTCCATTCGAGAGCAAGCGGCTCGATCATTGTCAGTTCGATACGATCCTTTTTCACGCGGCGAACCCAAACATCCACAGTCTGGCCCTCCTGGACAACGTCTTCTACTTTGTTGACAGGATCCTTGCTTAACTGTGAAATGTGGATGACACCTGGAATGCTCTGTCCCACATCCACCAGCGCCCCCGCCAGAGTTGTTTTCAAGACCTTTCCACTTAACTTTGTTTTTACTTCCAGCGTCGGTGTCGACGCAATATCATTTGTTGTCATAATTTGCTCCTACAGGTTTGGGATAATGCCAAGAATTAATTATACCTGTACGATAATTTTGCGTCAATGTGAAATCTGTCTCAAAGTGGATTGAAGAGGTTTTGTAAGTTTTAAGTTCCATTCTTCATGATGCGATTGAAATATGTGATTGTACGAGTGTCAACAGGGAAAGAACCCCGAGGCTTGACTTGTATGTATATATTGATGTATAGTACGGGAAATCCCTTGTCGATTTCGGAAGTACAATCAAAAAAATATGTATAATTTCGACAAAATCGATATAAAAATTGTCAATTTGTTGCTTGAAGATGGACGAATGCCCGCTTCAGAAATCGCGCGTCAGCTTGGAGACATTTCAGAACGCGCAGTTCGCTATCGAATTGACCGCATGGTGAATGATGGAATTATTCATATCAGTGCCGTGGCTAGGCCACAGGCCTTTGGATTAACAACCATCGCAGATATCTGGATGGAGGTCGAATCGGATCGCATTCTCGAAGTTGCAAAGAAAATGGCCGAGTTCGATGAAGTGAGCTACGTTGCGTGTGGGATCGGCGAATCCGATGTAAGCATTCAAATTGTCGCAAAGGACACAGCCGAGATCTATCGCTTTGTGACGGAAGTGGCCCGAAAAGTTCCGGGCGTTCGTAAAACAACCACATCCATCGTGCCGCTGATCATCAAGGATGTCTATCAGTGGCGGGTCCCAGAAAGAATTGTGCGCGAAATCTCCGAAAAAAACACCCCCGCAACAACAGATTAATTCTATTTGGAGGATATGTATGTTTGGTCCGAAGACGCTTGCACTGCAAAAACGTGCGCAAGAAATTGTTCCGCTTGGTGTAAATTCCAATTTTCGATTCTGGGGCGAAGGTATCACACCTTATGTTGAAAAGGCAAAAGGTGCCTATCTTTGGGATGTGGATGGGAAGAAATATATTGATTATCGTATGGCATTCGGCCCGATCATTCTGGGACATTCTTATGATGATGTCGACCAGAAAGTTATCGAAGAGATCCAAAAGGGGATTCTTTTCGCGATGACAGGTGAACTCGAAGTTGCCGTTGCGGAACTGATCCGCGAACTGGCCCCTAACATGGAGATGGTTCGCCTGGCATGCTCAGGAACAGAGGCGACGATGCATGCAATTCGCGTCGCGCGTGCGTACACAGGTCGCGATCTGATCCTGAAGTTTGAAGGCAACTATCATGGCTTCCACGATCACACCTTGTGGTCGACCTATTCACCTGTGGAAGCCTATGGGAATCGTCGCAGCCCAATCCCTGTTCCATCATCGTCTGGCATTCCCAAGTCGATGCGTGAGTTCATCATTACGCTTCCATTCAATGACTTCGAAGGGTTCGAGCGGATCATGCGCTCGTACGGGGAACAAATCGCGGCGGTGATCTCTGAGCCATGCCAGGGAAATTGCGCTGCGATCACCCCACAGGC
>DASTJG010000677.1:0-4152 GCA_035716785.1 Anaerolineales bacterium | reverse complement strand
GAGCAATTGAAAAAGTTGAGGACAAAGGTCGGCGAAGAAACCGTAAGTTAAAGTTATGATCCCTCTTTATGATACTGTTCGTACTCACAAGTTTCCATTTATCAATATCCTGATCATCGCGCTCAATGTACTTGCCTTTTTCTATGAATTGCAGCTGGGTTCCTCGGCGCTGGAGCGTTTCATCTTCACCTGGGGAGCGATGCCTGGCGATATCACGAGCAATTTAGCCAGCGCGTGGCCCACGATCTTCACCTCCATGTTCCTGCACGGAGGCTGGTTCCACCTGTTGAGCAATATGTGGTTCCTCTACATCTTCGGAGACAATGTGGAAGCGCGCATGGGCGGAATACGGTATCTGATCTTTTATTTATTGAGCGGCGTGGCAGCGGTCTTTTTGCAGGCTTACTTTCAGCCTGGCAGCAGTGTTCCCATGATCGGAGCCAGCGGCGCGATCGCAGGGGTGCTGGGGGCTTATCTGATCTCCTTTCCTCGTTCCCGGATCGCAAGCTTAGTGCCGATCCTTTTCATCTTTACAATTATCGAGATCCCGGCTGTTATCTTCCTTGTCCTTTGGTTCCTGTCACAACTTTATTCGGGGTGGTTCGCCATGCAGGGAGCCGCGGCTGCGGCCGGCGGAGTTGCCTGGTGGGCTCACATTGGTGGTTTTGTGTTCGGTGTGATCACGGTATCTTTCTTCGTCAAAAGGACAATTCGTCGCAACTGGTATCAGGAGTAGTTATGACGCGCAATTATCTCATCACGGGTGGGGCGGGCTTCATCGGATCGAACTACGTTCACAGGCTGGTCCAGCGCGGTGAGAACGTGACCGTCTACGACAACTTGTCGCGCGCCGGCGCTCCGAAGAATGTCGTCTGGCTGGAGAAAACGTTCGGCAAGGACGCGTTCCAGCTGATCGTCGGCGATCTGCGGGATGCCGATCTGCTCACGGAATCTGCCAAAGAGGCGGACGTGATCGTCCATCTTGGGGGACAAGTCGCGGTCACGACCTCGGTTATAAACCCGCGAGACGATTTCGAAGCCAATGCGCTAGGTACCTTCAACGCGCTCGAAGCCGCGCGCCTGTCGAAGAAAGATCCTGTTTTCATTTATTCGTCCACCAATAAAGTGTATGGCGGGATGGAAGACGTGGAACTGGTCGAGGAAGCGACGCGCTGGCGTTACAAGGATATGGTGAACGGCGCTCCGGAATCCCAGCCGCTCGATTTCCATTCTCCGTATGGTTGTTCAAAGGGAACGGGCGATCAATATGTACGCGATTATGCGCGCATCTATGGCCTGCGTTCTGTGGTCTTCCGCCAATCGTGTATCTACGGACCGAGACAATTCGGTGTGGAAGATCAGGGCTGGCTGGCCTGGATGACCATCGCGGCAGTCACTGGAAAGCCGATCACTATCTATGGCGACGGAAAGCAGGTGCGCGACGTGCTGCATGTGGACGACTTGGCAAATGCGTACGATGCTGCCGTGGAAAAGATCGATCGCGCCAAAGGCGAGGTGTACAACATGGGCGGGGGACCGCGTAACGTGCTGGCGGTCTGGGCGGAGTTCGGCCCCATCCTGGAACGGCTGCTCGGGAAGAAGATCGAAGTTGCCCGCGCCGACTGGCGTCCGGGCGACCAGCGCGTGTTCTATGCCGATACCAGCAAAGCCAAACGCGAACTCGATTGGGAACCCAGGATCGATCTCGAGGAGGGAATCGAAATGTTGTTCGAGTGGGTGAAAGCCAACCGGGACCTGTTCTAACGCCGTTTGTAGAGCAGGGATAAGACCAGCGCGCCCAGCAGGCCGGCAAACATATCCATGATTGTATCTTCCAGACCTCGAACCATCTCTGTATGGAAGAAGAAATCGATTATATTTTCGGCGAATTCCCAGAGAATTATCGTTGTCCCTGTGCAGGTGAATGCCAAAAGAATTTGAATCGGAAAAGGGATCTCTCCTACGAGTTGCCGGGAACCCTTGATCGCGACGCGGTAAAGGTATGTGATCGCTACTCCGCCCAGGAAATGAGTTGGAATATCCAGAGGCGGAAAGAACTTAAAGAGCTGAAATGCAAGCCCAAGCAAATAAAGCCCAAAGACGGTCAGCGGCGCCCAGGCGGCTTCACGCAGGGTGACGAGTGTCCAGGTCGTAAATTTTTGTGTGTTCAAGATAAATAACCTCGGTGCGACAATTGTAACAACAATGGAGCCAAATGGCTCTGAGTTATAATTTCAACGCTTTTTGGGGTTTGAGACCCTGAACAGAAAGTTAACATGAAAATTCTCACAGTTCTTACATACTATCGTCCTCATACGTCGGGGCTGACCATTTACGCTGAGCGGCTGGCGCGTGCCTTCGCCAGACGCGGGCATCATGTCACGGTGATGACTACGCAATATGATCCATCCCTGCTGCTCGAAGAGACCCTGGATGGGGTAAAAATCATCCGTGTGCCGGTGGCGGCGCGGATCAGCAAAGGTGTGATCGCACCTACGTTCGGCTGGGTCGCTACAAAGCTTGTAGCCCAGCATGATGTGGTGCAAATGCACCTGCCACAGTTCGACGCGCCCGGCGTGGCATTACGCGGACGTCTTTTCGGAAAGCCGGCCGTGCTGACTTATCACTGCGACCTGCTCCTGCCGCCCGGATTCTTCAACCGCTTTGTCAACGCGGTGGTGGATTTCCAGAATAACACAGCGGGAATCCTGGCGAATCACATTGTGACTTACACTCAGGATTACGCGGACAACTCCCCCTACCTCTCGCGCTATGCCTCGAAGCTGACCCCGATCCTGCCCCCGGTCGAGTTGCCGGAGCCACTCCCGGGCGCGGTCCAGGCGTTTGCGGAAAAGCATCATGTCAAAGAGCGTCGGCCCGTGATCGGCATGGCGGCGCGCTTTGCCGCGGAGAAGGGCGTGGAAGTCCTGCTCGATGCGCTTCCGATCATCTTGAAAAGATATCCGAAAGCGCAGGTATTGTTTGCGGGCACCCACCAGAACGTGATGGGCGAGCAGGCTTATTCGGACCGGCTCATGCCGCGCATTCGGGAGTACGAGATCGGCGGGCATTGGACGTTCCTGGGCAACCTCGACCCGGTCGAGATGGCGGCGTTCTATCCCAACCTGGATGTGCTCACCGTCCCTTCCCTGAATTCGACCGAAGCCTTTGGGCTGGTGCAGATCGAAGCGATGATGAACGGCGTGCCGTCTGTCCCCTCGGCTCTGCCGGGGGTGCGGCAGCCCGTGACGATGCATGGCATGGGGCGCGTCGCCAAAATTGGCGACTCGGCCGATTTAGCAGCATGCCTCCTCGAGGTCCTGAACGAGCCGGAGAAATATCGCGGCGATCCTGAAGGGATCAGGAAGACGTACGATCCCAATTCAGTCGCGGCGGAATATGAAAAGTTATTTGAGCGTTTGATGAAGAAAGGGAAATAATAATGGAACCGCTTGGAATTAATATTGGACTACTTCTGATCCAATCCGTCATTCCCATTGTGTTGATCGGATTTCCAATCATTTCCCTGATCGACCTTGGAAAGAAAAGAATAACTGGAACGACACTCGCGATCTGGGTGTTGATTATTTGTGCCGTTCCGTTCCTGGGCCCACTGGCATACTGGATCGTCAAACCCGCTTCAGAGAATAACGCTTGAAAAAAGATTTTTTGTTTCTGCATTTACGCGACCTGCCCTACTTTCGCGCCTTCCTGCGCGCAGTGGAGAGTTCCTATTATCAAGACTTGCCTTTGCCCGCGCCTGTCTACGACGTAGGCTGTGGCGACGGGCACTTCGCGTCCCTGACGTTCGATCAAAAAATCGACGTGGGGCTCGATCCCTGGCATGGGCCGATCCACCAGGCCAAGAAGTTTGGCGGATACAAATCCCTGGTGGAAGCCGATGGCGCGCAGTCTCCGTTCCCTTCCGAATATTTTGCCAGCGGATTCAGCAATTCGGTGCTCGAGCACATCCCGCACATCGACGCGGTGCTGGCAGAGACCGCGCGCGTGTTGAGGAAAGACGCGCCCTTTTATTTTTGTGTTCCCAATCCACGCTACTTAAGTGAGCTTTCGATCTCGCGCTTCGTGGGCAAAGGCTATACAGAGTGGTTCCGCAGGATCTCGCGCGTCCATCATGCCGACGAGCCGGAT
>DASTJG010000676.1:0-3544 GCA_035716785.1 Anaerolineales bacterium | reverse complement strand
ACGCGCCGCCTGGGGAATACGGGAATCGGAACGGTCTTTCCCGGCTACAGCGCGACAGGTGACTTGGAGATCTTTCGAGCGGTCTAGTCCTGGAAAAGCACAGGCTTTGGACCTTTTGGGATCCAAAGCCTGTTTTCATTTATAAAAGATTTTCTGTCATTGCGAGGAGGGCGTAGCCCGACGAAACAATCTCATACACAGTTTTTAGCCAGACAATTTTATATGAGATTGCTTCGCCCACTCGCCGTTTGAGGCTCGGGGCTTGCAATGACGGCATAGGCTACGCCTGCGACGTCGCCGGTGCCTTGGCAGGTGCCGTATCACGCCTCCACAGAATAGTCACAACCGCGAGGTAAATAAAATAAGAAATTACTTCGGTAAGAGATGGATTGCCATTGTAGCCGAATAAGGTCTTGAGCAACTGGCCCGGCACGGAGTTCTCATCGACAATGGCATTGACATCCCAGACGTGCTCGACGACCGAAGGAATCCAACCGACCTCGTTGAACTCATGTACGCCATGCGCCACCAGCCCGGCCGCGAACAGGATGAGCAGGAAGCCTGTCACCTGGAAGAAGCGACGCAGGTCCAGGCGGATGGCCGTCGCAAATAGAGTCCAGCCGAGCAGGGCAGCGGTACCAAGCCCGAGGATCGTGCCAGCAAGGGTTTGGATGATATTGCTGGTCACCTCGGACTGGTCGCCGGCGAAGAATGCCGCGGTAACGAAGAGCGCCAGCTCGATGCCTTCGCGCACGACAGCCACAAAAGCCAGCCAGAACATGGCGCGCTGGCCTGTGGTGGTAGCGGCCTTGTTCACCCCTGCTTCGAGTTCGCCTTTGAGAAAACGGGCCTGTTTGCTCATCCAGAAGATCATCCAGGTCAGGATGCCTGCCGCGATGAGCATGGTGATACCTTCAAAGATCTGTTCTGCTTCCTCTTCTAACGACATGCTGAAGCTGGTGAGCAGAACGGCAGTGAGGATGCTGATCCCGACCGCGCTCAATATCCCCAGCCAGACAGCGGGGGAGAGATCGCTGCGACGGATCTTGGTGAGCGCACCGAGTACGATGCCGATAATGAGAGCGGCTTCAAGTCCCTCACGCAGGGACAGGAGATAGGTTGGGAGCATGAAATACCTCGTAGAGTAGTGTAGTGTAAATCTGACTAAGCTTGCCCGAATTAAGACGGCATTCTACCCGCGAACCTGGTGTTTGACAAGATTTTTATCAGAAATTTGATATATATTAATTGTCCCCCGATTTGTGTGGGGACGACCAGCTGGCCGCCCCTACTTTTTCATTTTCTTTGCGCGCCCGCCATGATAACTAGGCACGCTAATGGCATAGATTGCACACAACTTCCCATCCAGTAGCCGAGAGCGAATACGAGCATCCATTTCGTCGAGCGAATCGGAGGTGGTGATCACTGTGGGCAGCTCCGCGTTGTAACGATAGTTGAAAAGCTGATAAAGCTTCTCGCGTACCCAGGGTGTCATGGATTGCGTACCAAGATCATCGAGGATGAGCAGAGGCGCGGTACGGATCTCATCGAAGCGGCGATCGAACGCCACACTGCTGTTCGGGCTGAAAGTTGCGCGCAAATGATCGAGCAGATCGGGGACCATGACGAAGAGCGGCGGGTCACCCAGGCCGGCGCGGTAATTGGAAATCGCCGCGGCGAGATGCGTCTTCCCGGAGCCGTAGCCTCCCATAAACACAAGCCAGCCTCTGGGTTTTTCTGCAAAACCATGCGCGGCTTTTAGTGTCTTTTGCAACGATTTCAACTCATCCGGTGGGAGGCCTTCGTTTATGCGATCCTCGAAGGAGCCGAAGGTTTTGCCTGCCAGCAAAGCAAGAGATGAAAGTTCGGGGTGTCCAATATCGTCGAGCGGGCGGCGGTAATCGGGCGCGTTGATGCGAACGTCGCTCACCAGTTCCCGGTCCGCGAGGCGCGAACGAAAGCGTGCATCGATCTCATCGAGACTAAGATTTGTCGTAACCACGAGTGAAAGCTTATTGATATATCGATAGTTGATGATCTGGAACAATTTCTCCTGCGCCCACCCGGTTGCGTTCTGCGTTCCGAAGTCATCCAAAACAAGCAGCGAGGCATTGCGGATCTCATTGAAGCGCTCTTCGAAGGTTGTATCTTCGCTGTCGTACGCAAAACGCAGCATATCCAGCAAATCGGGCACCGTCAAAAATAGAGTCGGGACACCCATCTCAACAGCATAGTTCGCAATCGCCGCAGCAAGATGTGTTTTTCCGCAACCGTATCCGCCGCGCAGCAGCAACCAGCCGTTCAGATTCTTTGCATAATGATGCGCCTGATTGAAAGCCATCTCCAATGAAGTAGCTTGCTTTTCACCAAGCCCTTTTTGTCCTCGCGGCTGAAACGTATCGAAGGTCAGTTCCTTCAACTCATCGAGGCGGCTGAGTGAATACAGGCGTTCACGCACCTGCTGGCTGACATCGCGCTGGCGGCAGACACAAATTTCGAGCCGTCCGAAGTTAGGATGTCCCACCGGCACATCGGTACGCAAATACCCCGCGCCGCCGCAGTGTGGACAGTTCGGGTCGCCTAAGCCAGTAGGTGCACCGCTACTTGAGGTAGTCGGCGTATTCGCCTTTGGTGTACTTGTCGCGATCTTTTTCAGCGTCTCGTCGATCTTGCTTTTCGCCACGGCCTTCTTCCTTCCAGCGTCTCAGAATGGCTTCACAATATTTCCAGTTGCGCTTGTTGTTCTTCACAGCCAATTCAATCGTATCAGCAACCCATTCTGCTGAATATGTTTCCTCCGCATCTTTCAACGCGTCCGCGATCAACGGTGTGAGCGGACCCATGTTTTCCTCGTACAGCCGGAAAATGTTTGGACGTTCAAGCGGTATGTTTGAACCAGCAGCTTCCGGACTCAATTTTCCGTTTTCGATTGCCTGGGCGACGGCTCTGCCTCTGGGAGAGTTCAATAAGAAATAAGCTTGCGCCTCTTTCTCGACCTTCAAGATGCTCCCGCGCTTTGCAGCCTTCTCTAACCCGGAGCGGATTTCGTCCGCGGGCAGGCCCAACTCCTTTGATGCAAAGTCTTCCTCACGCAAGGCGCGGAACGGACCATCCATGTGTTCCACGCGCCACAGAACATACAAAGTGACCTTCAACTCCGCCGGGTCATCGATCTGATTCAGCAGTTGATGAAAGAATGTATCCGGCAGCCGGGTAAAGGTTTCGGATTCGGTAAAGCCTTTGAAGGGTTTCATAGATCAACTATCAACTATGTCGTTGCGGGCGACCGCTGGTCGAGTGTGCGGAGCACATATCGAGACCAAGGGAGCGAAGCAATCTCCTCGTAAAGTTGGGGTTGCTTCGCCGCCGCTGCAAGCGGACGGCTCGCAACGACATGCCCTTACTCATTCGGTCTAAACACCCGCGTCGCGGCGTTCTCGAACTTTGCCAGTTCATTGCGGAAGACCAGCTCTACGCTGCCCACGGGACCATTACGGTGCTTGGCGATAATGATCTCCGCGACATTTTGTTTGACGGTATCCTT
>DASTJG010000675.1:0-9579 GCA_035716785.1 Anaerolineales bacterium | reverse complement strand
AAAGAAGCAGGATGACAGCACATGACGTATTTCTCGGATAGGAAAGATATCAAAGAAAAACGGAGCTCGTGCAAGTTTTGAATCAAGTCGTAAAGCTGAACACCTAGAATCGAGGAGAGAATTCATGCCCCAGGAGTACATCGAAGTCCGAGGCGCACGTGAGAACAATTTGAAAAATGTTTCCCTGCGCATCCCCAAGCACAAGATCACGATCTTTACGGGTGTTTCGAGTTCCGGGAAATCATCGATCGTATTCGATACCATCGCCAACGAGGCTCAGCGACTGCTAAACGAAAATTTCAGCCTGTTCATCCGCAACTTCCTGCCGCGCTATCCACAGCCGGAAGCGGACGCCATTGAAAACCTCAGCATGGCGATGAGTGATGTGAGGCTCGATGATCTGAGTCTGGGCAACCGTTGAGCACGCTTTCTGGCGGCGAATGCCAGCGCATCAAACTTGCCAGCGAACTGCTTCGGTTGGCAGGTTTTCAAAAGAGATTTCCTTCGTTGTACGTTTCCAATCAGACATACATCCTCCTCCAGAACATCATTTCAACTTTTCAACGACGCTCTCGGACACCTCGCTGGGCTGTTCGCCGTTTAAAACACGCGTCAGCGCCTCCTGCATGAGCGGACCCAGTACTGCCAGCACATCGCTTGAGGGAACCGAATGAGCAGAGTCGACAATCGCCAACATTGTTCTATCCCCCTCCTCGACAATGGAGGGGCGCGTAGGAAGATAGCCCGTCATACTCGTCCATTCTCTAATAAACTCCTCTGCCACCAGATGTTCAGCCAATTCAACTGCCAGTTGCTGCTTCTCTGGATTCGAACCTGCCAACGCCCACAACCAGCCTGTTGCATACGAATAGGGTGCTCCATCTAATCCGGGCAATGGTGTGATCTCGCCATCCGATGCCGATTCATAATCCAATATCCACATGATGCCCTTGTTGGCGCTCCCTGTACGATAGATCTGCAAAGCCTGCGCCTCCGTGGAAACATTCGCCAGAGAAGGTGCGAATACGTTCTTTACAACGCCTTCCTGCACAAGAGTCAACGCGCGGGTTAATGCCTCCACATCCAGGGTAGGCAAACCCTGGGCGTCAAGGATTTCACCCCCAGCAGAAGCATACAGGGATAGACCGACCAATCCCTGTGGGTTCCCGGCCGGAAAAACAAGCCGGCTTCGGGTCCTAAAAACATCTTCCCAATTCACGATGGTGCCGAGTTCAGGATAGTACACCAGGACCAGGGCATTCCCTGCAAATGGCAGTCCATAACCCGTATTCTGAATGCGTCCGAGTCCCTGAGCATAACCGTACCAGTTCGGGTCTTCCAACGCCGTGGATAATCCATCAATCGGATGAAGCAACCCCTGCATTGCCGCAGCTTCCATATCGAGCCGAGAGAGGAGGATCAGATCTGGTAATGTGCTGGGCGCCGCGACACTCGTCAGGGAAAGCACATTTACAATTTCATTCTCTCCTTTTGTTTTTTTGACACGAACTTCTATCTTCAATCCCGGATGTCCATCTTCGAATTCAGCCAGCCTTTGCGCCAGCAATTTTGCCGCGTCGTTTTGAGCGGCGGGATCGAACTCCGGAGGCAACCAGACGCGCAAAAGATGTGTCTCTGGTGGAGCAGGCACGGTTTGTGTCGGGGTCCTTGCAGGCGTGGCAGTGGCCTGTGTGGTGGGAACAGGCGCCGGCGGCGTGAGTGAAGCGAGGATCGGTTCAAGAGAGGTGCATCCAGCACTGAAAATCAATCCAATGAAAACAACAAATCGAAAAATGCGAGACATGACTATCCCCCCAGCGGTGTGTGTAAAACAGCCGTCAACAGTTTGACGGCTGTTTGCACATCAGAATAGTCCACCATTTCTGATGGCGAATGGATATAACGAACAGGAACAGAAATACAGCCGGAGGGCACACCCGCACGCGTACGCTGGATCCTGGACGCGTCGCTGTCTTCCATCAGCAGAACTTCGCTCTGGTGTGGGATTTTGCTTTTCTGCGCGGCGTGGACCATCCAATTCACAATCCGAGTATCAGCGATCATGCCGGCGTCCTGGATCTTAATACATGGACCTTTCCCAAGCGCGATTCCCACCCGCTGTGAATTCGGCGTGTCCCCTGCCGGGGTAACATCCAGTGCAATCCCGATATCAGGGTCGATGCCATATGCCGAGGTCGCCGCGCCGCGCGCCCCAACCTCGGACTGGGTGGTAAAAACAAAATAAACATCATACGGCACGGATTTCAGACTTCGCAGTGTTTCAATGGCGATCAAAACACCCACACGGCCGCCCATGGATTTTGCCACAAGACGATCTCCGTACTCCGTGTAGGGGCGGTCGAATGCTGCCACATCTCCGATTTTTACAGGGCAATCTTTCGGACTTGTCGCGCCAACATCAATATAGATCTTGTCCAGTGTGGGCAGGTCATTGACATTCTCCAGATGGTCGCACGCGATCACACCCCGGGTACCGTTCAGGAAGCAGACACGCCCGCCGGGAACATATCGTCTGAGCACATTCCCGATCGGCGAAAAACGGACGAAACCATTCTTGTCCACATGGCTGGCCATCACCCCGATCTCATCCATGTGAGCAGCGATCATAATTTTCTTCGCATCTTTCGCGTTTTTGCGAAGATGTTTATGCGCGATCAGATTCCCGAGCGTATCCACGCGGATCTCATCGGCAAGTGATTGCACCTCATTTCGCACAACTTCGCGAACCTTGTCTTCATAGCCCGATGGACCAAATGTTTCTGTCAATGTTTGGAGAAGTTTTTTCACGAATGCTCCCTATGAGTGCAACAGTGTAGATCAATCAAGCCTCAGTGTTTCGCCGTCACTATAGCTCATTTTGCCAGCGCGTGTAAACACATGGACCTTACTCTTTCCCTTGACCGTCCACTCGCCGCCACGCTGACCCGTGGAGCTGTGACGAAGCGTGCCGACCAGGGCAGTGTTTTCATCCACGCCGATCATGCGTTCACCGTTCTTGAGTTGACGCTGCAACCCGAAAACGATAGGCTTCCAGATCCCTGGGATGGCATCGAAATGCGGGACAATATATGTGGCAGGCACAATGCCAAATCCTTCCTGTGTCCCGGCCAGGCGGAAGCCTGGCATTCGTTTGCCAAGGATCATCGCGCCTGCCGAACAACCGGCATAGATCGCGCCGCGTTCCCAGGCACGCTGCGCAGCCTTCCAGGCACAACTGTCTTTCATGGTCTGATACAAATAACCCGGATCCCCGCCGGAGAAGTAGATCAGATCAGCATTTTCCAGTACCGGTTCCCATTGAGGATCGTTGGCAGTTTCATGGTCTATGATACGCACAGGGGTCACTTCCGCGCCCAGAGCCTGAAAATGCTGGACGCCCATGTTCAACCAGCGATTCACACTGTTATCACCTTCACGGCCGGCAGCGGTCGGCAAACAGACCACGCGCGGCTTCCGGCCATTCAAATTCAAGCTTTCAAGCAGGTAGCGATCTGTATCTTCCATGACCGGTAAATACTCACCCGAACCAACCAGATTGATCAATCCATTCATAGCTCACCTACAATAAAGTAAACAGGTAGACAGGTATAAACGTTTTAACGCACAGCAATCAACTTGTGTGTCACACAACCCAGCGCGGCTTGGAGCAAACGGATGGTGTTCTTCCAGTCGTCGAGGCGGGCAATGCTGACCGGTGAATGAGTGTAACGATGCGGCACAGAGACGGAGACGGTCGGAATGCCTGCGAGTGAACGCTGGATGGCACTTGAGTCCGTGCCGCCGCCGCCGGGCTGGCGGAACTGGTACGGGATCCCTTCCGCTTCGGCAGTCTCTTGCAGAAAGCGGACCAGCCGTGGGTCATGCAGAGTCGAGCCGTCTGCAATGTAGATCGCGGGACCCAGCCCAAGCTTCGTGTTATAGTGCGTGTTCTCGCTGCCGTCTGGCAAGGGCAGATCGCTGGCAGGCGTGGAGTCGATCGCGATAGCAAGGTCGGGGTGGAAGTATTGCGCTGCAACTTTTGCTCCGCGCAATCCGATCTCCTCCTGCACGGAGAAGGCCGCGCACAAGTCGATATTGGACGGCGCCTGCCTGAACAGTTCGATCAACGTTGCCACACCGATGCGATCGTCAATCGACTTCGCCATGATGGATGGTCCCACACGCCGGAACCGGGTGGCAAACCCGGCGCGATCCCCTACCTGTGCCTTGCCAGCGGGCCCCAGATCGATCCGCAAGGATTCCAACGGGACATTTTTTGTAAGCTCATCCGCATCCATCAAATGGATCGGTCGCGCGCCGATCACCGCTGGCTTTCGCTCCCTGCCAACAAGCACCTGCTTTCCAACCAGATGACTTGCGTTGATGCCACCAACGACTTCAAAGCGATAAATTCCTTCGCCGTCGTCCGCGACGATCATAAACCCCACTTCATCCATGTGCGCATCGAGCATGACCCGCATGCGGTTCTTTGCGCGCCCGAGCCGGGTCGCCAGCACGTTGCCCAATGCATCCACCTTGACCTCGTCCGCGTGAGGCTTCACCTCCTCCAGAACAATTTTACGGACTTCACTCTCATCGCCTGAGATCGCGATGGCGTTACAGAGCTTTTCGAGGAGTTTCAGTTGAGCATTCCCAAGCGTTGGCATAAATTCCTATACAGACCTCACAGGTCTTAAGACCTGTGAGGTCTATTACTCCCAGACAATCGTATCGAGGAAATCCGCCTCGAGCGAGGCAACGAATTCGGCAAGCAAATGCCCGAGGCGTTCGATATCTTTGACCGCCACCGATTCCACCGGGGTGTGCATGTAGCGGATCGGCAACTCGACAAGCGCAGTCGGTATCCCTTCGGCAGTGATCTGCACGGCGAACGCGTCCGTGCCGGAGTCGGTGGGCGTCACATCCAGGTACCAGGGGATCTCAAATCGGTCTGCCACCTCTTTGAGCTTCGTATGCAAAAAAGGGTGCATGTTCGGACCGATACACAGACCCAGTCCCTTTCCCATCGGAAATGCCTGCCACCCATCTGCGCCGGGACCGGATGCAAAGCCTGCATCCATCACGATGGCGATCTGCGGGCGCAGTGCAAACGTCGAACTATACGCGCCCAGGTAATTGATCTCCTCCTGCACCGTCGCCGCCGCCCAGACATCCCAGACATGCGATTTGCCCTGTAACTCTTCCAGGCAAATCGTCAGTGCTGCAATGGAAGCACGGTTATCCACAGTATGACCCGAGACCACGCCGCCCGCCAGTTCAAGCGGCTGGTTTGCAAACGAGACCAGGTCTCCCACGCGTACCTGTCTTTCCACTTCGCGCGCCAGAAGCCCGGTATCCACCAAAAGATATTCGAGGGCGGTGACACCACTGCGGGCAGACTCGGGCAAAGACCGCGCCGGCGGCATCGCAATGACCCCGGGCAACTCCTTCCCGCTTCCCGTGGCATGGACGGTCACTTCGGCGCCCGGGAGAACGCGCACGTCCACGCCGCCGACGTTTACGATGTGAAGAAAACCATCCACAATGCTTGAGACCCGCATCCCGATCCCGTCCATATGCGCGGCGATCATCGCAGCAGGGCGTGGAGATGTACCCGTTCCTCGCTTCAACCCATGTAACGAACCAACCCGACTGACACTCACTTCATCGACAAGCGGATGCCACTTCTCTGCAATGAGATTGGCAACGGGAGTTTCCTCACCTGAAAGACCTGAGACAGAGAGCAGTGACTTTAGAAATGGAAGAATGTCGGGCATTTATGGGAATGGCGTGATCGTGGGTGTAGAAGTTTCTGTCGGCGTCTGAGGAGTATTAGTCGGCGTATTGCTGGGACTCGGAGTCCACGAAGGAGTAATGGAGGGAGTTTGTGAAGCTGTCGGCGTAAAGGAAGGCGTCAGTGTGGGAAGCGGCGTCCAGGTAAGTGTACTAGTCGCAGTATTTGTCGGCGTGGGAGTGAAAGTCGGCGTGTTTGTGGCAGTACCGGTTACGAACATAGGTGTCAGGCTGAGAGTCGGAGTGACAGGCGTTGCCGTAGTTGTTAACGTAGGTGTTGCTGTTGCGCTTGAAGGGTCCGGTGCGAGGGCCAGCGCAAAAAAGCCAACGCAATAACAGGGGATTGTCAACAGTGTGATCGTGAGCAGTATCAGGCGGCGGCGCGCGATGGGGTCGGAGGCTTCAAACATAACGCTTCGATTATAATCTATGACATTCACAGAACAAATGTGCACAGGTACAATCAGTAACTTATGATTCCCATTCACTTACGTATTTCAGGATTTCTTTCCTACCGCGACCCTGTGGAGCTGGATTTCTCCTCCTTCGAGCTTGCCTGTATTTCGGGAGCCAATGGCGCGGGCAAATCGTCCCTGCTCGATGCCATCACATGGAGCCTGTTCGGCGAGGCGCGCGGCAAGAGCAGCGATGTGATCCATTTGCACCTCGATGCGAAAGCCGCGGAAGTGGCGCTCACGTTCACACATGAAGAAAACACGTATCGTGTGCAACGCACCCTGCCGCGCAACAAAAATACAATTCTTGAATTCCAGGTCAAGACTCAAAATGGCTGGAAACCGCTCACCGAAAAAACTACCCGCGAGACCCAGTCCCGCATCGAGCAAACCCTGCGGCTCGATTTTGATACGTTTGTGAACGCGTCCTTTTTCCTGCAGGGCAAAGCCGATCAATTCACACAGCAGAACGCAAGCCGGCGCAAGGAAGTGTTGAGCAATATTCTGGGTCTCGAAATGTGGGAGGATTACAAAAATCGCACCGCGGAAAAAAGGAAGGCGATCGAGCGTGAGGTGGACGAGATCGAAGGGCGTATCCGGGAGATCGATGCCGAGCTTGCCGAAGAGGATCTGCGCAAAGCCCGTCTGGCAGAACTCGAATCCAACCTGGCGCAATTGACCACGGCCCGCACCGGGCAGGAATCCATTCTGGAGAACATCAAACGGAACGCGGCTCTGGTCGAGGAACAGCGCAAGATGACCGCCATGCTGCTGGACGGACTCGAACGAGCCCAGGCGGCACGCGCCGGGCTTGAGGAACGCCTTGCCGCCAAAGAGGCGGAGCGCGACTCGTACGCCGACCTCGTCAACCGCGCCAGGGAAATCGAGTCCGCGTACAAGACGTGGCAAAAGTCCCGCAAGGAATTGGAAGAGTGGGAGGAGATCGCCTCCCGGTTCCGCGAATACGAAAAGGAGCGCGCGCCTTTGCTCGAACAGATCGCCGTGGAGAGGGCAAAGCTCGAACAGGAACTTGAAGGGTTACGTGAACAGCTTTCAGCGATCAGCGATCAACTATCGGCAGTAAGTGAGCTGGAATCACAAATTGCATCTGCCGAAGCATCACTGAAACAGGCCGAAGCGAGAGTGACCGAACGCGCTGGACTCGAAGACAAACGTAATACATCGCGCGAACGACAAGCCGAACTGAAGGCAGAAAACGACGCGCTCAAGGTCACAATGAACGAACTTAAGGAGCGCATCGACTCGCTGAAAGCCGCCGAGGGCGCGACCTGTCCCTTGTGCGGGCAGGAGCTATCGCCTGAACACCGCAAGACAACGCTCAAACAATTGGAAAGCGAAGGCAAGGAGAAAGGCGATCGCTTCCGCGCCAATCAATCGGAATCGGCGGAGCTTGCAAAACAAATCATCGATTACGAATCACAAATTGCCAAACTGACTTCCGCCGAAAACGAGCGGGTCCGGTATGCCAGCGAAATCTCCCAGCTCACCGAGCGCCTGGGTACTCTGCAAGCGCTCTCGAAAGACTGGGAATCTACGGGGAAGAAACGCCTCAAAGAAGTGGAAAAGACTTTGGAAACCGGCAAGTACGCAACGGAGGAACACAAGCGACTTGCAAAGCTGGACAAGGAACTGGAAAAACTCGGCTATGATGTTTCCGCGCACGAAAGCGCCCGCGACACAGAGATCGACCTGCGCATGGTGGAAGAGGAGCATCTCAACTTAAAGTCCGCGAAGGAAGTGAGCAAGCAGATCGCGAGCGAGATCGCAAACCTGAAAGCGGAGATCAAGAACCGCGATGCGGAAGTCGAAAAGCTGGAGAAAGATTACGGGACCGCACAGTCCAACCTGGAGGCAGCCGAGGCGGGTGCTCCCGATCCTGATGAAGCGGAGCGGGAACTTTTCCGTCTGCGTGAAGCGGAGAACAAGACCCGCAGTGAGCTGGGCGGCGCGCAGCAACGAGTGGATGTTCTGGAAGTTCAGCGGGCACGCCGGGCCACGTTCGAAAAGGAATGCGAGGAATTGCAAAAGAAGATCGGACGGCACCGGACGCTCGAACGCGCCTTCGGCAAAGACGGCGTTCCGGCATTGCTGATCGAGCAGGCACTGCCCCAGATCGAGGACAAGGCCAATGAACTGCTCGACCGCCTGTCCGATGGACACATGTCGGTGCGGTTTGTCACGCAGACGGAATACAAAGACAAGAAACGTGACGACCTGAAGGAGACGCTCGATATTCAGATCAGCGATACGGCTGGCATTCGAAATTACGAAATGTATTCAGGCGGTGAAGCCTTCCGCGTCAATTTTGCCATCCGGCTGGCGCTTTCCAAGATCCTGGCACAGCGCAAGGGCGCGCGGCTGCAAACGCTGGTCATCGATGAAGGCTTTGGCTCACAGGACACCCAGGGACGCCAACGTCTGATCGAAGCGATCAACCTGGTAAAGCACGATTTTGCCAAGATCCTTGTCATCACTCACCTCGACGAACTCAAAGACGCCTTTCCCACACGCATCGAGGTCGAAAAGACCGAGCGCGGGTCTACACTGCGGGTAATATGAGATATCGCGCTGAGCGGAGCCGATGGTCGAGTAGCCGCGCAGCGGCATATCGAGACTGAGCGCAGTCGAAGCGCGCATTGTAAGCCAATATTTTTTCAACTTTAGAGCATTGCTTCACCGCCGCTTCGTCTTCGAGCTATGCCCTCCGCTCAGCGCGACATGAGAATTTATGATTTATTTTTATCTCTCCACCATCCTCTTCCTCGGCGGCATCTTAATTGTTTACTGGATCCACAGCCAATACCATCTCGACATCACCGTCAAACCAACACCTCCCCCAGCCGATGCGCCGCTGATCTCCGTCTGTGTCCCTGCGCGCAATGAGGAGCGGAACATTCGCGCCTGTGTCGAAGCCATCCTCGCGCAGGATTATCCGGACTTCGAAGTCATTGTTCTAGAGGACCGCTCCACCGACGCGACGTTCGAGATTCTGCGCGGTATGTCTATGGAGTCCGACAGCTTGCTGTCGCAACGCGGGCACATGCAGGAGCTTGCTCCTGCACTCCAAATTATTCACGGCACAGACTTACCGCCAGGCTGGGCGGGCAAGCCCTATGCGTTGTTCCAAGCTTCGGCTGCGGCACGCGGCGAGTGGCTTTGCTTCGTGGATGCTGATACCTTTCTTTCGCCTGTGACTCTTTCCTCCTGCTACACAAAAGCCATCGAAACCAAAGCGGACATGTTCACGATCATGACCTTTCAAGTGCTCGGTTCGTTTTGGGAAAGGGTCATCCTGCCCATCGTGATGAGC
>DASTJG010000674.1:0-8284 GCA_035716785.1 Anaerolineales bacterium | reverse complement strand
CGCGATCCCGCCGTCTTTATTCTGGGTGAAGAGGTAGGCGTGTGGGGCGGTACCTATGCCGTCACCAAAGGTTTTTATGACAAATATGGCCCCGAGCGTATCAAGGATACACCGATCGCAGAGAACGCGATCATCGGGGCGGCCATCGGCGCGGCCATGGTGGGACAGCGCCCGATCGCAGAATTGATGACGATCAACTTTGCCTTCTCGGCAATGGATTACATCGTCAATCAGGCGCCGAAGCTGCATTACATGTTTGGTGGGCAGTTCAAAGTCCCGATGGTGATCCGCGCGGTGGGCGGTGGTGGGCGTCAGCTGGGCGCAACGCACTCACAAACCCCCGACGCGATCTTTGCACACTTCCCGGGTCTCAAGGTAGTCTCGCCCGGAACGCCGGAAGATGCCAAAGGCTTGCTCAAATCATCCATTCGCTCGGATGACCCGATCCTGTTCATCGAGCACGCTACCATGTACCAGGTGCGCGGCGAAGTTCCCGATGGCGAATATCTCATCCCGATCGGTAAATCCAAAGTGCAGCGCGAAGGCAGCGATGCCACCATCGTGACGTATTCCAAGGGTCTTGAGCTTTCCCTGAAGGCCGCGGATGAACTTGCCAAAGAAGGCATCGAAGCGGAGATCGTCGATCTGCGCACACTGCGTCCGCTCGATATGGAGCCTGTGCTCGAGTCGTTCAAGAAGACGAACCGTGCTGTCATCGTGGAAGAGGGTTGGAAATCCTATGGTGTCGGTTCTGAAGTCGGGAGTCGGATTTACGAAGAGGCGTTCGACTACGTGGACGCGCCGATCATCCGCGTCGCGCAAAAGGAAGTGCCGCTTCCCTACAACCGCACGCTCGAACAGGCTGCGCTCCCGCAGGTGCCTGATATCGTCGCGGCGGTGAAGGAGGTCTTGAAATAATGGCAGAGACAATTTCCATGCCCAAACTGGGCTTCGACATGGCGGAGGGTACCCTCGTTCGCTGGGTGAAGAACGAGGGCGAGAACGTCAATAAAGGTGATGTGCTCGCCGAGATCGAAACCGACAAAGCCACTGTGGAAGTGGAATCTTCTGCGAGCGGTGTTGTCCGTAAACTACTGGTGGAAGAAGGCAGCATCGTCCCGGTGGGTGACCCGATTGCAGTCGTCGGCTCTGCGGATGAAAAGATCGAAGAGACGCCCACGAAAGTTGTGGAGCCAAAAGCAGAGAAGAAGACGGACGAGCAAGCGGGCCCGGAGTTGAAGACGGAGAGTGAGGAAGAAAGAGGAAAGAAGGATGGAGCGCCTCAGACTCAGCCGACTCCTGCTCCCGTTTCACAAGCCTCCGCGCCGGTTCAGGAGGGTCCCGTCAAGGCTTCGCCTCTGGCGAAGAAGATCGCCCGCGACAATCAAGTAGATCTCGCGCGGGTGCAGGGTACCGGTCCTGGTGGACGCGTAGTTCGCAAGGATGTGGAAGCTGCGCTTTCCAGTGGTCAGTCGTCAGTGGTCAGTCGTCAGCCTGCTGCCGGTCGTCCATCGTCCATGGTCACGGTTACGCCGGAGGATGAAGCGATCCAACTGACCAGGCTGCGCCAGGCCATTGCCCGCCGTATGACCGAGTCCACAACCACCGTCCCTCATTTCTATGTGACGCACGAATACAAGATGGATGCGCTCATGGCGCTGCGCAAGCAGATCAACGATTACTTGCCTGAGGAAGAGAAGATCTCGGTGAATGACTTCATCCTCAAAGCCGTCGCGTTGACGCTGCGTGAGTTCCCGAACCTCAACTCGTCCTTCGCGGGCGATAAGGTCATTCGTCACGGCGCGGTCAATGTGGGCGTAGCGGTCGCCGTGGAAGGTGGCTTGCTGACCGTCGTAAATCGCAACACAGACCAGCAGCCCCTGCGCGCCCTTTCCGCGGATGTAAAGCGCATGGTCGCGGGCGCGCGCGAAGGCAAGGTCAAGCCCAACGATATCGAAGGTTCAACCTTCTCGATCTCGAATATGGGTATGTTCGACGTGGAGAACTTTGCCGCGATCATCAATCCGCCCGAGGCGGGGATCATCGCCGTTGGTTCGGCACGTCAGGTGCCGGTGGTCGAGAACGGTGAGATCAAAGTGGGGTGGAGGATGAAGGCGACGATTTCGGTGGACCACCGCGTGAGCGATGGGGCGGAGGCGGCCCAGTTCATGCAGAAGCTGGCCGAGTTCCTGGAAAATCCGGTCAGGATGCTGGTGTAAGAACCCAATCTCCGAGTTCTTTGCAAAACTCGGAGATTTTTATTTAATAAGCTGCCCATCGAAGAATTTTCTCAACGCTGATGGCTGGAGCTACTTTCTTCGCAGGGAACCGGTTTCCCTCTTTGGGTTGAAGCGACTTGCAAGATCAGACAATTGCGAAAAGCTGACCGGTTTCAACAGGACCAGTTCTGCTTCGGCTTGAAGTGCATCGGCAAAGACGGCGTCCGCGGTGGCAAGAACGACATTCACCTTGGAAAGCCGTTTGTCGGAGCGGATTTGGGCAAGAATGATGTTTCCATCTATATCCGGCAGGTGCAGATCCAATATGACGATCTGGGGTACGGTCTCTTTCAGCCGCCGCTGCGCATCTGTCCCGTTATAGATGGACTCCGTGGAAAAACCTGCCTTGTTCAACGCCATGGTGAAGACCAGATTCTGATCTGGGTTATCCTCGATGACCAATCCAATGGGTTTTGCGTCTTCCGGTTGTGTGTTCATTTGTTCTCGCTTTCCTGAATGGGAAGATATACGGTAAACGTGCTCCCCTGACCGGGTTTGCTTTCCAGCTGGATGGAACCCTGCATGACCTGGACCAATTGTTGAGCGATGGCCAGTCCCAATCCCACCCCGCCATATTTTCGGCTTGTAGCTTCATCAGCCTGACGAAACGGTTCGAAAATTCGAGCTTGTTCCTCGGCGGCAATGCCGATGCCTGTATCCTTGACTTGCATGGCCCAGTCAGAGTTATTGCCTTTGAAGACTCGAAGTGTGACCCCGCCCTTTTTCGTGAACTTGATGGCATTGACGACCAGGTTCGATAAAATCTGTTCTATGCGCGCGGCATCGCCGACCAGCGCCTCCGGCAGGTCGGAAGCCGCCTCCAGGTGCATGGACAATCCTTTTTGAAGGGCCATCGCAAGATAATTCGAGTGCACCTTTTTGGCCAATGCCTGCGGGGAGAAAGCTTTTTGTCTCAGGCGCAGCTGCCCGGACTCGATCTGGGATTGATCCAGAAGTTCCGAGAAGACCTGTCTTAACTCCTGAGCATTCCCAATGATGCGCTGCACGATATCCAATTGGGGTGGGGTCAGCTCGCCATAAACGCTATGTTGCAGCATCTCCGCCAGGCCCAAGAGCGCGCCCAGAGGTGTCCGCAGTTCATGGCTGATGCGCGCAATGAACTGTGACTTGAACTCGTTGGCTTCGTTGGCCTTCTGCGCAAGTTCCTGGACCTCTTTGATCTCGACCGTGTAGCGCCCAATGGCAACCTGCAGGGCGCCGCGGATACGTTCCTGCTCTTCCAGGATCATTTGTTCGCGGCCCTTGATGAAACCTAGCATCACACCATTTTGGTAGCGACCTGTAATGTTGAGCATCTCTACCACGTCATCACCGGTAAAGTGGGTTAGGAAAAATTGACGTGTTGCCCGTGCCAGGTTCAACAATGTCTGCTCGCTAAGACCCTTTTTACAAAAATTGCCACCGTGCTCAAAAATTGGAAAAGAAGGATCGCGTAAATAACTGAGCAGTGCCTCAACCTCCTCAGCCGCAATTTGTGATAGCTCGCGCGGGCGTACTTCACTACGGTTGCTGAACAGATCTTCCTGCAGACTCTGGCGGTAGCGGTCGATCAAATCGGCACGATCGGTTTTCACCCGGTGCGCAAGCAGATCCGCCAGTTGAATGGCTTGTATCGAGCGCTTGGTTTCCTTCATGGATCCCCGCAGTTCACTTCAGCCCTCGCCGCGCTGATGAAGGGCATGGAGCACTCGCTCCAGCTTGCCGCGCTCAATTTGATTCGTGTTGGCGATGCTTTGGATAAAGCCCTCGACGACCCCCATCTCATAGGAATCAACAATTTCCAGCAGAGGAGCGATTTGACCATTCTCCGAATGATCGAGCAGGAATTGGCGCGTTACCTGACTCAGTTTCAACACAACTCTCGCATTAAAACCTGCCTGTTGCAATTGTTCGCCCCGCTTTGCAATGGATGACTCTGCCTGCCTTAAGAAACGAAGCAAGGTTTCAACTTCATCTGCGGCAATGTTTTTCAGTGCGCTGGGCCGTACTTCGGCCCGGCTGGAAAACAAAGCCTCTCGTAGAACGCCGAGATAACGACCAACCAGATCGGCGCGCTGATCCTCCACTCGCTGCGCAAGTAAAGCCAGCAACTGTTCAGACTGTGCTGAACTTGTATTCTCCATAAGGTTCCCTGTCCTTTTGGCAATTGCAATCTGTGCTATTTGATCATGTAAGCGCCGTAACCACCGCCCATAGGCCCATACACGGCAACATCTTCTTTGCCTAGCTCAGATTGTTCAAACCCGTGCCACTCTAACAAAGGTATGAAACCTTGCCCCTCAGGCTGCCATGGCTTGAGCAAATCATAGTATTCTTTTAGTCTGCGAAGGAAAATATGTTGCCCCATTCGGTCGTAGATTTGCATGGCTTGGCCTACAGCCGGATCTTCAAGATTTATTTCTGCCAATTGAGGATTGAATGCGAGACAACTGCCAGGAGCCGCCCAGTCATATAAGTAGCGTGCCGCGTGCGCGACATCCTCGTCGGGCAAAAAACAGCTAATACCCCAATAAACAAGCCCTACTTTTCGCCGGCCAGCTAGAATTTTCTCTACCTCAGGGCGGCTGAGCAGTTCTTCAGGATGACGGGCATCTGCCTGAAAACAATATACATTGGAAGTATCTTTTAGGATATCGCGCGCATACTCCACGATCACGGGATCGACATCCGAGTAGATAACGGTTACACCTTTTGGAACCTTGAAATGGATGTGGTCATTAGTCGGTAGGCCAGAGGCAAAATCAATGATTACGTCATAACCCCGTTTTTCGCTTAACTCGACAGCAATATCCTGCAATGCCCAACGCTGCAAGCGGACATATTTAGCACTGAAGGGCAGGATTTTCAGCACTTGCTCTGCTGCCTGACGGTCCACTTCGAAATTATGATTCCCACCCAGAAAGTAATCGTACATTCTTCCTGCAGAGGGTCTGCTGGGATCAGCAATATTATCTTGAGACATGGTGTTCTCCTTGTCCAGAAATGTAACCAATTGTTAGATTATACAAAGAATTATGAAAGGTCAACCTTTCTAAAATGCAAGGAACAGATTGCTCTATCTCATTTTTCTATGGGGGCGAGGTTGATCGGAGACAGATTCTGCTCGATGGCACTGCGATTCGGTTCAAACCATTCAGGCAGCCTGAGGGACTCACCTAAAGAACTTACAGGTTCATCAATGGCGAACCCCGGGGGCTCGGTGGCAATCTCGAATAAGACACCGCCGGGTTCATGGTAATAAATGGAGTGAAAATAATTGCGGTCACGCACGGGTGTGACTGCGTACCCCGCGGCACGCAGGGAAGACTGGTACTCCAGCTGGATCTCATCGGTGGGAACGCGGAACGCGATATGGTGAATGGAACCCGCTCCGAATACAGATTCATCCGGCATGTCTTCGGGCTGCAAGGGCCGCTGCAGGATATCCAGCGTGTTGGCTAATGATCCAGATCCACCGATGAAGCGATGCCGGTTTCCCTCCTGGCCGGCCAACGTATAGCCCATCTCATTGATCAGCAGATCCGCGGTCGGCTCGATATCCTCGAGCCATAAGGTGACACTGTGAAAGCCGTTCAGCGCATGGACCGTGGGGATGGGTCCCGCTTCCCAGGCGCGGACCTCCACCCTGGCGTCAGACGCGACCAGTTCCACGCGCATCCCATCCGGGTCGTCGAAGGACAAGACCTCCGCGCCGAAGCGCTGTTCCACAGGTTGGACGGGAACTCCTTTGCCTTCGAGATAATCGCGCCAGAAGCCAATCGAACCTGATGGAATATTATATGCCAGGGCAGCGGTTTCCCCATTTCCACGAGTTCCCCGCTTCACTTTCGGCCACACAAAAAACGTCAACACACTGCCAGGTGTGCCGGTCTCATCTGCAAAGTACAGGTGATACGTGTCAGGGACATCGAAATTAACCGTCTTCTTCACCAGACGCTGACCCAGCACGTTGCGATAGAAATCTACATTCGATTGTGCATCATGAGTTACAGCTGTAACATGATGCAAACCTTTAATTGGCTCCATTTTCTCTCCTCCATAATACCTGTAACATCTTTGATTATTTCAAGTCAATCGGGACCATTCCTAGTCTGTTTCATTACGGTACCGTGATGTTCTCACATAAAACTCTGTAATCCTGTTCTCCAAAAAGCGCCTGCCACTGTGCTTTGTCAAGGTTTTTGGTTAGACGCGAGCAGGCCGTCAGGACGAGGTTATCCTTCCTGATTTGCTGGACGTTGGCAATATTCCAAAACTGAAGCACTTTAGAGGATGCAGTTGCCAGGATACTTCCATCGCCTGAGAAGGAGACGCCGTTGACAATATCAACGTGCGGAATGCGGGCAACCTCCTCGCCGGTGGTGGGATCGATCAGATGGAGATTCCTGGCTGTTCCTACTGCAAGCAAGGTGCCATCCGGGCTGAACGACAACGACATTGCCTGTTCCTTGACGAAAGACGCTATGGCTATGAATTCACCGTTTTGATGTTTCCAAATGTTGATCTGTCCGGTTGAGTCGGTCGACGCCAGCATCGAGCCGTCCCGGCTGAAAACGAGAATGGTGTTCTCTCCACGCGCTGCGATTTGAGGAAGTGCCCCTTCCCCATTCAAAACGACGATTTTATCTTTGGAGCCGATCGCCAGGAGTTCCGGGCTGAGGGCAAATGATACTGCCTGTGCGTATTCCTCATTGGGTTGGTCGATCGGTTGAGCATCGGATATATTCCAGGCCCGGATTTTGCCCTCAACATCACTTGTAATGAACTGCTGACTATCAGGTGAGAATGCGAGGGATCGTACGAGGCTGGCGACATTCAATGTCCTCAAGCTGCGACCTCCAACGTTGTAGTAAGCAACCTCATTGCCCTCTGTCAGAACACCCAGGAATTTCGAGTCCGGGCTGAAGATGATATCCTTAACTTTCGACTTGAAACGAAGTGTCGGAATGCCCTGTATATTCACTGTCAGGTCGGGCAACGGTTCGGGGTCCAGCACCCAGATCCGGTTTTCGTCAGATACGGCCAGCCGGTCGCCCGACGGGCTGTATTGCACATTGTCCACGATCCCATTGAATTGCACCGTCTTTTCCGACGCAGCCATCACAGAAGTATCCCAGATATTGATCGCTCCATTTTGGTCGCTTGAAACAAGATATTTGCCATCACGATTAAATGCAAGTTCAGCTCCATCGGCGGTCAAAGGGATCCGGAAGATCTCCGCCCCTGTCGCCGCATTCCACACTCGCGCTGTATTGTCAGAACCGGTGGTCGCGATCCACTGACCGTTCGAGCTGACCTCTACCTCTGTCACGATACTCGCCTGTGACATGCCAAGCCGTTCTTTGCCGGTGGCTGTATCCCAAACCCTGATCCTTTGATCGTCTGAAACAGTGACAAACCAGGAACCATCCGGGCTGAAGGCAACATCCCTCACCCAGTTGTTACTGGGAACGCGCAGAAGTTCCTTGCCTGTGGGAATCTCAGAGACAATCGCGGTGTTATCCTTCCCTCCGGTGATCAAGATCCTGTTGTTCGGGCTGAACGCAATGGCAAGCACCTCACCTCGATGTGTGGGAGCGGCTGAGATGCTTCCGGTGCTCAGATTCCAAAGGGTAACCCCTCCTCCGGTGGAGCCAACAGCCAGCCAGGTGCCGCTTGGGCTGAACGCGGTGACGCGAGGCGTACCGGCATGCTGTAGCTTAAAGCTTTCTTTCCGGGTTCTGAGATCGACAATCGTGATCTTGCCATCCTGACGTGCAACCGCGACCAATCGTCCATCCGGACGAATATTCACTTTGCGGATCGGCGCGTTATATTGGAACGGGTTTTCCAGAGTTCCCAATTTTGCATCCAGGATCTGGACAAGCCCGGATTCATCACCGATGATCAGCAAAGTCCCATCCGGGCTGAATGCCGCGTCGTTCATGGGTTTGGGGCTGCTGGCGCAAAAGAGCTTTTTCCCATCTTCGGCGTTCCAGACGCAG
>DASTJG010000673.1:0-6761 GCA_035716785.1 Anaerolineales bacterium | reverse complement strand
GCCCACAGTAATCTTGTGCGTCCATTCTGCCAGTGCCACAACACCCAGAGCATGAGAGCAAACAGGGGATACGCAAACATCTGCGGCCGCATGGACCAGTTCATGCTGCTCGAGAAGCCGAGCAAAATGACAAGAAGCGTGGCAAGTTTTGTCCCTGTGCCGGCTGCACGCATCACGATCCATACCAGGGCATAGGCAATTGCGATGCAAATGCCTCGCAAAAGGAACGTCAGGGTCGCGCCGCCAGCCGAGTGTGCCAGCCAGAAGATGACCGCCGAAAGCCAGGGCTGATAAAAAATGGGCCTGCCGGGATAGGTGTAACTGAATGTGTCGACTGTGGGAACCGCGCCGGTTTGTAGAATGTCTTTTCCGATCCGCACATAGAACCAGTAGTCATGCGGCGTAATGGATAGAAAAAAGGCGATCGGCAAAATAAATAGTAGTGCCAGACTCAACCAGAGAAGATCATAACTGCGCGATGAGGGGTTCATGAAGGGATATGCGGAGCCTGCCAGGCGGGCGATTTGTGAACGTGGACGACTTTCCATGTGCCGTCACGCTTGACCATCACACGGCTTTCGTTGTGGGATGCAACTCTTACGCCCTCCGGTGAGGCGGTGCTGATAAGCAGGGTGTAACTTGCAATGGCAGTGTCACCATAATTTTGGATGTGCAAATTGGATAGATCGAAGCGCGTCGGAGATTTGCCCTTGCCCTCCGCGCCAAAGACTGTTCCACGCTCGGCATTGGAGGTCATCATAAACTCATGGAAGGGCAGCCCGTCGATGCGCTGCGGTGTGACCCACCATTCGTAAAGGGTCAGGTCATCCGCGGTGGTTTCGCGGTAGGTTTGAATATCGTTCTCTTGAATGGACTGGAGATGTACTTTCAGGAATGCGATAATCTCTTCATTCGACATAGGGTCTCCCAGAGAAGCTCCCTGCGCCGTCTCTCGCGAAGCACCCTCGCAGGAGGGCGGCGCAGGATGTTTTCACAACACGCCGCCGGGGACGGCGGCTTCAGCTAATCAAGCAATACCTTGAGATATTCCTCCACCATCTTGCCAACCCCCAATGCAAGCTCAGCCCGTTCGCGCGCCGCTTTCCGGAATTGGGGTTGATTTTGCAACACTTCCGCAGCCACCTCGGCCAACATGGGGATGTCAGGTTTTTGCAGCTTCCATTGGTCAGCGCCGTAGGGCACGAGTCGACCCGCATCTCCCTGCACCAGCTCAGGCAGCGAACCGGTGTAGAAGCCGACCACAGGCAATCCGCATGCCAATGCTTCGATCACAGAGTTGGGACAGGGCGGGTTCACCTCCGCGGAGAACAGGAGATGCGAGGAACGCATCATCCATGGGATATGTTCACGCGTGATCGTATCCATATATCGAATGCGAAACGCGGTTTCATCCCTGAGCTTATGCTTCGTGCGTCCATCCACGCGCCCGACGATCGTCAGTTCGATCTTGAATTTTTTGGCTAGCACGCTGGCGAGCTGCGCGGCGTGCATCAACCCGGAATTCTGTGCACCAGCCATACTTCCCTCCACCACCAGCAGGCGATAGTGGCTCGACGGGCGCTCGTGCAAACCCTGGGGAGTATAGCGGTTCAGGTCCACACCGTTGACAATCACAGAGTGAGGAGTATGCAACGGGCGATACCACTCTTCCCACCAGTGTTTGACGAACTGGCTTTGATAGATCAGATGATCCGCCAGGCGCGAACGGATAAAGGCAAGATTGGCATTTCCGTAAATGGCGCGAATTGTGTAGCGCAATCCCGCCCAGCGGACGCGATGCACCCAGTTGAGCCCGTCCAGTCGCTGGACGATACGCAGGCCGCGCCGCCGCGCTTTCCTTAACAAGAGCAGGTGTCGGGTCCCTGCCAGAACGAGTACAGCATCGGCAGGCTCGGAAAGATCATAGGTGACATCCACAGCCCGGGCGCGAACCCCTTCTTCGAATTTCAATCGGAAGGAGGTCACACCACCAGGGCCTTCCACACGCGGTACAATGCAGATACGAGGCATAAGGCAATTATACTTAACTATGTCGTTGCAAGGAGTGGTATCTTTAACAATGGCCGTTCAATACAAATTCTGTGGTTAAATTAAGGCGGAGAATCGTATGGCAAAGCCCGATCCCAAATTTGTTGCCTTTCTAAAAGCATACCCAACTTATCCCACCACGCATATCATTGATGAACTGCGTGCCAGCGAATACGCGCGCCTCGATCTTGGCGGACATATCTATCTGGATTACACCGGCGGCGGTTTATACGCCGAGTCGCAACTGCGCCAGCATAACAAACTGCTTGTCGAGCGCGTGTTCGGCAATCCGCATTCCAGCAACCCCACTTCACTGGTCGCGACACAACTCGTAGAGCGTGCCCGCGAATACGTGTTGAAATTTTTCAACGCCGATCCCGATGAGTATCTCGCCATTTTTACCTCCAATGCCAGCGGTGCATTGAAACTTGTCGGTGAGTCATACCCCTTTCCAAAGGGACGCTATCTTCTCACATTTGACAATCACAACTCGGTCAATGGGATTCGTGAATTCGCGCACGCGCGCGGGGCGGAGGTGACCTACATTCCCATCATGCTGCCCGACATGCGCGTGGACGAGACGCAGCTCAGCCGGGAGCTGGCGCGGCCTTCGAAAAACGGTCACAACCTTTTTGCCTATCCTGCACAATCCAACTTTTCCTCCGTGCAGCATCCGCTGGACTGGATCGAGAAAGCCCATGAGCATGGCTGGGATGTGTTGCTCGACGCGGCCGCGTTCGTTCCAACCAACAAACTGGACTTGAGTGAGGTGCATCCCGATTTTGTTCCAATCTCATTTTATAAAATGTTCGGTTATCCCACCGGGGTCGGCGCGCTGCTGGCGCGCAAGGAAGCATTGGGCAAACTACACCGTCCCTGGTTTGCAGGCGGCACGATCACGGTTGCATCGGTGCAGGGCGACAAATATTATCTGGCCGACGGCGCCTCCGCCTTCGAGGATGGCACAGTGGATTATCTCAATATCCCTGCGGTGGAAATCGGGCTGAGGCACATCGAGTCGATCGGATACGATGTGGTCCATGAACGCGTCTGCTCGCTGACCGGCTGGCTGCTGGCTAACCTTTCAGCCATGCGACACAGCAATGGTGCACCGTTGGTACGCATCTACGGGCCAGTGACCATGCAGGATCGCGGCGGCGCGCTGACCGTCAATTTTTACGACAAGGATGGCGATGCGCTGGATCATCGTTTCATCGAGCAGAAGGCAAATGAGGTGAATATCTCTCTGCGAACCGGCTGTTTCTGCAACCCCGGCGCGGGGGAGGTCGCCCTGGGTATCTCGCGCGTGGAACTGGATGTTTGCTTTACCCGGCCTGGCCACGAGGAGCGCCTCACCGTGGATGATTTCCGTCACTGCATCGACGGCAAATCCTCGGGCGCGGTGCGAATTTCAGTGGGGATGGTCACGAATTTCAACGATATTCAGACATTTTTAGCCTTCTCGAGGGGCTTGCTCACCTGAATCTAATGTAACATTTACACCGGGGACTTGACTCGCCTTCCTATTCTGCGTATAATTTAGGTGTTGGATATATAAAACAAAGCAATACATCGCAAGCGCTTGAGAGAATGCTCTCGAAGCGCTTGCATTTGTTTGTCTCTCGCACTAGCCGACTATACGCTATGCAGAGACAGCCAGAGCGTAATTTTTTCCTGTTCAGGAGAGTACAAGTGGAAACCAAGGGACTGACCGCACTTCGTATCAGCTTAGCCTCGCCAAGCACCATTTTGTCATGGTCGTACGGTGAGGTGCTCAAACCCGAGACCATCAATTATCGTCGTTTGCGACCTGAAAAAGATGGGTTATTCTGTGAGGCCATTTTCGGACCGCAGCGTGACTGGCAGTGTTACTGCGGAAAATATAAGAACCCCCGTTATAAAGGCATCGTCTGCGATAAGTGTGGCGTCGAAGTGACACGCGCTGCGGTCCGCCGTGAGCGCATGGGACACATCATGCTCGCCACACCCGTCGCGCACATCTGGTATACGCGCCGCATCCCTTCCTACCTGGGCATGCTGCTCGATATCTCGCGCCGCAACCTCGACCGCGTTCTTTACTTTGCACAATATATTGTTACCTACGTGGATGAGGAAGCGCGCAACAAGGCTCTCAAGCGCATCGAGGATGAGATCTCTGTTTCCGAGCGCGAGCAGGCAACTACAGTCAACTCGAAGATCGCCGAGATCAAGACCAAGCGCGATCACACATTAAGTGATATCAAGCAAAAGACTGCAAGCCTCGAACAGGGTTATGACGAAGTTATTGCCGAAAAACTTGATCCCTTTATTAAAGAAGGTCAAAAACTCGAGAAATTGCTTCAAGGTCAAATGGGCGAAACAGCCAAGAAGGCTGTTGTCTTTGAATTGTCCAATGAAAAAATTCTCGATGCCGGGGACAAGGTGGCTGCCAAACATCTGACCCAGGTGCAGAAGATCGTTCAAAAGAATATTGAAACAGTTGAGAATGAATTAAAAGATCAGCGTGCCAAGGAAATTGAAGAGCTCAAAATGGATGCGGGCAGAGTCAAGGCTGACGCCGACATGCAGATGGAGGCGCTCCGCTCCCAGTTGGAGGATCAAACAGTTGTGTCATCCAACAACTCCTCCCGCATGCGCGATGAAATATTGGAGCTGCGCCCCTTCACTTTCCTGAGCGAAATCCGTTACCGCGAACTCAAGCAACGCTGGGGACAGGTCTTCCGCGCCGACATGGGTGCCGAGGCCTTCTATGATATCCTCGAACGCCTGGACCTCGACAAGCTGGCCGAGGAACTTTGGCACGAGGTTCGCAGCACCAAATCCAAGCAGAAGCGCAAGAAAGCCACCACCCGCTTGAAAGTGGTGGAAGCCTTCCGCCGCTCGGGCAACCGCCCCGAGTGGATGATCCTGACCGTTCTGCCTGTGATCCCGCCCGACCTGCGGCCGATGGTGCAGTTGGACGGTGGCCGTTTCGCGACATCCGACTTGAACGACCTTTATCGCCGTGTGATCAACCGCAACAACCGCTTGAAGAGACTGCTCGAGCTCGGCGCGCCGGATGTCATCATCCGCAATGAGAAGCGCATGCTGCAGGAGGCTGTCGACAGCCTGATCGACAACTCGCAGCGCGGCAAGGCCCTCAGCCGCCGCGGTCGCCGCGAGCTCAAGTCTTTGAGCGACATGCTCAAAGGCAAGAAGGGTCGTTTCCGCCGCAACCTGCTCGGCAAGCGCGTGGATTATTCCGGCCGTTCCGTGATCGTGGTCGGTCCGCAGTTGAAACTGTTCCAGTGCGGTCTGCCGAAGAGCATGGCACTCGAGCTGTACCGCCCGTTCGTGATCGCACGTCTTGTGCAAAATAATTACGCCGCCAATGTGAAGGGCGCGCGCCGTCTCATAGAACGCAACCGTCCTGAAGTCTGGGAAGCGCTCGAAGGCGTCATTGGTGAACGTCCAGTCCTGCTGAACCGTGCGCCAACGCTGCACCGCCTGGGCATCCAGGCCTTCGAGCCGATCCTGATCGAAGGCTCGGCCATCCAGCTGCACCCGCTCGTCACAACCGCCTTCAACGCGGACTTCGACGGCGATCAGATGGCCGTCCATGTCCCGCTTTCGCAAAAGGCTGTGCAGGAAGCGCGCGAATTAATGCTGGCTTCGAAGAACCTGCTCAAGCCCGCCGACGGCGAACCGATCATTTCACCTTCGAAGGACATGGTGCTCGGTGTGTATTACCTGACCATGAAACAGAAAGCGAATCACAAGGGTGATGGACGCGCCTTTGCAGATATGGACGAAGTCGAAATGGCGTACTCGCTGGGTCAGGTGGAAGTCCACTCCGAGATCAAACTGCGGGCAATGACCTGGTACAACGACAAGGGTGACCGCCTGCCTCAGCCTGAAACACGCATCATCGAAACGACTGTTGGGCGCGTGCTTTTCAACCGCATCCTGCCTACGGAAGTCCAGTTCGTCAACGAAAAGCTGGACAAAGGCGGCGTGAAGGATTTGATCGCAGATGTGTATGAAATCTCCGGCCAGGAAAAGACGACCGATGTGGCCGACGCGATCAAGACTTTGGGTTTTGAATATGCAATGCGATCTGGCACCACGCTGGCTGTGGCGGATATTTCCATCCCGCCGGAACGCAAAGAGATCATCGAAGAATCGCTCAAACAGGTAGAACTTGTCCAGCGTGATTTCCGCCGCGGTCTGCTGACCGAGCAGGAGCGCAACGAGCGCGAGATCGAGATCTGGCAGGGCACCACCGACCGTGTGGCTGACGCCGTCAAGAAGCATATGGACCCCGACGGCAATCTTTCCACCATGGCATCCTCCGGCGCGACCAAAGGTGGTTTCTCCACCATTTCGCAGCTGGCAGGTATGCGCGGTCTTATGGCAGATCCGTCCGGACGCATCATCCCGATGCCGATCCGCTCGAACTTCCGTGAAGGGCTGACGGCACAGGAATACTTCATCTCCACACACGGCGCGCGCAAAGGTCTGGCAGATACCGCTCTGCGTACCGCAGATGCCGGTTACCTGACCCGCCGCCTCGTGGACATCGCTCAGGATATCATCATCAACGAACATGACTGCGGAACGCACGATGGCGTCATGATCCGCCGCAAAGATGATGTTGCCGGTCAGGCTTTGAGCAGCCGTCTGTACAGCCGTTTGCTGGCTGAGAATGTGATCGACCCGAAGACCGGCGAGGT
>DASTJG010000672.1:0-4636 GCA_035716785.1 Anaerolineales bacterium | reverse complement strand
TTATGCCGTCCTTTACAAAAAGTTAAAAGGTTACAGCGGGCTTGACACCGCCTGATAGACATGATAATCTTGCGTGCGTCGTGCCCGGTTCGCCTTTGAAAGCGCAAGGTGATCGGGCATAAATTTTAATCACAGCAGGAGAATTGTAAGATGTCAGAACGCTACGTCGGAACCGTCAAGTGGTTTAATGCCACCAAAGGCTATGGCTTCATTGGTCGTGATGGTGGTGAAGATGTGTTTGTCCACTTCACCGCAATCCAGTCTGACGGCTATCGCAAGTTGGAAGCCGACCAGAAGGTGGAGTTTTCCGTCGAGGAAGGCCCCAAAGGATTGCAAGCTGCCAATGTGGTGCCCCTCTCGTAAGACTCAGCCTGCTGGCTTAAGTTTTGCGAAACCAACAGAGCTGCCGTGAGGCAGTTCTGTTTTTTTTACCCTCTCCCCAAATTTAGCAAAGCTGAATTTGGGGAGAGCTGGGGGCAGTAATTGATTACACAATCATGACTTTCATCGTATTTGAACTGCCTATAATGAATTGAGAACCGTAACTTTTTTTCTGGTTCGACGACTACTACTAATATGGCACTTTTCCGGATTTTTAAGCGGGATGTAAATAAACACGCCATTCTCGCGGCGGGACAGGTGGTACCCGATCCCGCGCGTTGTGTGCAGTGTGGGATTTGTACATATAACTGTCCCATCGGAATCGACGTACGCGGGCATGCCTGGCGTGGGGAGCCGGTCAAGCATAGCCAGTGTTTGACATGCGGGGAATGTGTCGCGCGTTGTCCACGCGGGGTGTTGCGTTTCGAGCAGACAGACTTGTTTACCAGAGGGGAATCATGAGATATGCAGTGATTGGTTCCGGAGTGGCAGGAATCGCAGCAATTGAAGCAATACGTTCCGTGGATACAGGAGCGGAAATTATCCTTGTCGGCGATGACCCATACGGTTTTTATTCGCGCCCGGGGCTTGCTTACTACCTAACCGGTGAGCTGCACGACAAATCTTTGTTCCCGCGTACTGCCGATGATTTGCGAAGATTGAATTTCCGTTACATCAACAAGCGAGCAACGAGGATTTTGCGCGCCGAGTGTATGTTGGAATTGGAGGATCATTCAACCGTCTCCTATGATCGTTTGCTGATCGCAGTCGGCGCCCAAGCGCTGCCTTTGGAAGTTCCGGGGGCAAACCTGGAGGGTGTTCTGAAGCTCGATCACCTGACAGACGCGAAGCGCATCTTGAACCAGGCGCGCCGCGGCAGGACGGCCGTTGTAGTGGGAGGCGGTATCACTGCGCTCGAACTGGTAGAGGGACTCCGTTCACGCGGCATGAAAATCCACTATCTCTTGCGCGGCGATCGTTACTGGAGCAACATCCTTGATGAGCAGGAGTCACGTATTATCGAGCGCCGCCTGCAGAAAGAGGGTGTGATTCTGCAGCACCATGCCGAGGTGATCGAGATCACTGGCAAAAACGGGAAGGTTAGTGCAGTCCGTCTGCTAGATGGTCAAACGCTGAAATGCGACCTGGTCGCGTATGCGATCGGCATTCGCCCGCGGGTAGAGCTGGCGAAGCAGTCCGGGCTGGCGATCGACCGCGGAATCCTGGTCAATGAATATTTGCAGACGAACGATCCCGACATTTTCGCGGCCGGAGACGTGGCACAGGCTTATGACCCGCTGAGCCGGCGTTCCATCCTCGATAGTTTGTGGACTCCCGCGCGCGAGCAGGGGTGTGCTGCCGGGTTGAACATGGCTGGCAGGAAGACTGCATACATCAAGTCTCCGCCGTTCAACGTCACGCGGCTGGCCGGGCTGACTACGACGATCATTGGCACCGTGGGCCGTGGTCGTGATGACGATCTAACTGGTATTGCCCGCGGTGATAGTGAGACATGGCGTGAGCTTCCTGATTCCATGGTGGCTCAAACGTGCTTCGATGTGAATCGCTTGCGTTTGCTGGTCGGGGAAAAAACACTGCTCGGCGCGATCGTGATCGGTGACCAGAGACTTTCCCTGCCGCTTGAAAAGATGATTTCCCAGAAAATGGACATATCACCGATCCGGGAGAGGCTGCTTGTGCCCGATGCGAAAGTTGCTGATATCCTCGCTGAATTTTGGTCGGGCAGGAAGTGAGAAGTTAGGCTTCTGATCGTGTTTGCAAGTTTATAACTTGGAGGGCGCATGCTTCATGGAAACAAAGAACTCTGGTTTGCATTTCTTGCAATGCTCCTGATCACCGGGCTATATGGCCTGGTCGTCGTTTTGACGCGTGAAATCCCACCGGCCAGCGAGTTGTTCGGGCATGGCATAGGAATCCTTGGCTTTCTTTTGATGCTCATGACCGAGGCGTTGTACAGTTTGAGAAAACGAAGCCGGAGTGTGAAATGGGGGAGGATGTCCATCTGGCTTCAATTTCACATTTTCACCGGACTTGTGGGTCCTTATATGGTTTTGCTGCACACCTCCTGGAAGTTCAACGGCATTGCCGGAGTGTCCACCCTTTTCACGATCATCATTGTCTTGAGCGGCTTCGTCGGGCGCTATATCTTTACCCGCGTCCCGCGCACATTGGATGGACTTGAGATCGAGGGGACCCTCTCGCAGGATGCCCTCAAACAGGCGCGCAGATTGCTGGCGCTCTGGCACACAGTTCATATTCCGATCGGCATGGTTGTTTTTATTTCTGCGTTTGTTCATATCGGCGCGGCGTTGTATTACGCCACTTTTCTGAAGTAAAAGGGGCATAGAATGAGAAGCAATCGTTTAGGTTGTCTAACTGGCACAGGGATTGTTGCAGCGCTTGTCGTTGCATTTGCCATCGCAGGCTATGCTTACGCGCGCGGTGGATTGATGTATAACCCGGGTCCGCTGAATTCACAAAGTGGGGAAACATTGGGTGGGGTCACCTCTCATGCAGAGACCGGCGGGAACTGTGAAGCCTGTCATACCGCACCCTGGGAATCTGCCACGATGACAGATCGTTGTACCAACTGTCACACGAATATTGCCGGGCAGATGCGCGATGTTGCAACCATGCATGGAACGTTGATGCACAATAATCCCAATCTCGGCTGCCGGCATTGTCATCCCGAACATCGCGGGGCCGATGCGCCGTTGACGTTGATGGACAGTGCCGCCTTTCCACACGAGGCGGTGGGATTCTCATTAAACGGACACCAGCGGACGGCTGCGCGCGAACCGTTCACCTGCGACGACTGTCATCATGGCGATGTCGCAACGTTCGCGCTCGACTCCTGCGATAGCTGTCACCGTCAAATGAACCTGGGTTTTATGACGGCTCATACGCTGTCCTTTGGGTCCGCCTGCCTCGACTGTCATGATGGCGTGGATCGCTTCGACGAAAACTTCGATCACAATGTCTTTTCGTTCAAAGTCACAGGGAAGCATGTCGGTCTTGCCTGCGTGCAGTGTCATGTGAATGCGCGTGGTTTTGGCGATTTCGAAGTGACACTACAGGACTGCTACTCCTGTCACCATGCTGATGATCCGCATGAGGGGCGCTTTGGGGTGGATTGCAGCCAATGTCATACTGCGGATGGCTGGTCGCCTGCAAAATTTGACCACAACCTCAGCAACTTCCCGTTAACGGGTGCACACACGGATGCAGCCTGCGAAAGCTGTCATTTGAACGGACAATTCCAGGGTTTAAGTACGGCTTGTGTTGCCTGTCATACTGAACCAGCTTCGCATGCAGGTCAGTTTGGAACGGATTGTGCCACCTGTCATAGCACCACTGCCTGGACGCCGGCTGAGTTCAATGGCAAACACAGCTTCCCATTAGATCATGGCGATGGAGCGACCTGTGCAACCTGTCATCCATCCAGTTTTACAGCCTATACTTGTTATGGTTGCCATGAGCACAATGAATCTGAAGTACGTTCCGAGCATATGGAAGAGGGGATCAGTAATTTTGAGAATTGCATGGAATGCCACCCCACCGGAGAGGAACAAGAAGGTGACGGTGATAGGGATTAGTCTTACATAAAACAACAACTCCCTTTTGCTTGGCAGGGAGTTGTTGCTGATTACTCATTACTTATTTTTTTGGGGTTTTCGTATTCGGCCTGTTCGGATTGGGATCCTTATCTTTAGGACCCTTATCTTTGTCGTTCCCACCGCCGTTGTTGCCAGGAGTGGTTCCATTGTTACCATTCCCGGGTGTCGGTGTCATGCCGGAATTTGGCCCGCCCGGATTATTATTCGGACCCAGACCATTGCCATTTCCGTTGTTGCCAGGTTCAGGTGTAGCTTCACCAGTCGGCTCTTGAAGCGACGTGGGGGAAGGGGAAGGCACAGGTGGAGTTTGAGTTTGCCCGTAGTGGAAGCCGTTATTGACTGTGTTGCGGAACACTTCATGATTTGCCAACCCATCATCGACCAGGTGTAGTTGTGTTTGCAGCATTGTGCGCGTGTGTTCCAGAACGGGTTGCTCAGCTTGCGTAGCGCGGGCTTGCAAGTCTTGCATATCATGTTCGTGCTTTTGCAACTGGTCACGCAGTTGCAGAAGTTCTTGAGCGAGCTTTGCATCTTCCATGCCGCTGACAAGTTGTAGTGTTTGCTGTAGATGTTGTTCAAGCCTCAATCTGACATGCTCGGGCGGGGTCTGGCCGGAT
>DASTJG010000671.1:0-30936 GCA_035716785.1 Anaerolineales bacterium | reverse complement strand
AACGCTGCCGGGAACTTTGGTTTTGCAATGGTCAACGGATGATTCTTGTCACAGAATGTGTCACCTGTTGAGGTCGAGGTTAATTTCGAAACAGAGGCAATATCACCGGCGTGGACCGTCTTTGCAGGAATCTGTTCCTTCCCACGCTGAAAATGCAGACCAGACATGCGCTCATCCGCGCCCTTGTTCTGGTTCCAGACGTGGGCATCGGCCTGGACGGAGCCGCAGAAGACCCGGAAGTAGGTCACCTTACCAACGAACGGGTCCGCCGTGGTCTTCCAGACATAGGCAGCGAGGGACGCGGTATCGGATGGCTCGAGGGTCTCTTCGCCACCCTTGCCCTGCGCCACGCGCTTGGGCGCATTCAACGGGGACGGCATCAGGTCAACGATGTCATTGAGCAGCGGGATGATGCCAATCTCACGTCCGCCTGCGGCGCAGAAGACCGGGATAAACTCGCCGCTGTGGACAACATCCTTAAGTCCGCGCACCATCTCCTCGTCGGAGAGGGAACCGCTTTCCAGATACTTCTCCATCAGGGCATCTTCGCCTTCCGCGGCAGCTTCCACAAGAGTGAAATGGGCCTGCTCTGCTTCCTCTTTCAGTTCCGCAGGGATTTCAGAGGCTGTCTTTCCATCTCCCATGTACGCCTTCATGCCGATCACATCCACCACACCTTTGAAATTCTGCTTCTCGCCGATCGGCAAGTGGACTTTGATGGTGCGTTTGCCGTGTCCGCGCGCGAATTCCTCCAGCGCAGCATACGTCTTGGCGAAGTCGGCGTTGTCACGGTCCATCTTGTTGATCAGGAAAAAGCGCGGCAGGTTGAAATCGTTCGAATAGCGCCAGGCAAGCTCTGTCCCCACTTCCACGCCCGCGACCGCATCTACTAAAATAATCGCGCCGTCAGCTACACTCAGGGCGGAGATTGCCTCACCCACAAAATCGGTGTAACCGGGCGCGTCGATGACATTTATTTTATGGTCACGATGCTCGACGGGGATCATGCTCGTGTAGATCGAGATCTTGCGGCGGGTTTCCTCTTCATCGTAATCAGAAACTGTCGTCCCATCCTCTACCTTGCCAAGTCGTGTGGTTGCCCCGGTCGCATGTAGAAATGCCTCCGCCAACATCGTCTTCCCCGCGCCTCCATGAGAGACCAGTGCAATGTTGCGAAGAAACTCAGTGGTATACTCTTTCATGAATCAGCCCTTCCTATCAAGGTTGTTTTTATCTCTGTAGCTGCGTGATTGTAAAAGAACTCAATTGAATTGTCAAAGTGAGAAGTTTCACCTTCTCGAAGTTACATTTCAGTTCCTTACTGGGTAAGAAGTGCAAAACCTGTTTCGGCGCCTCCTTTTTCATTACTGGTATTTCCGCCAGCCGCCCTGGGACACGGGCGTGAGTCCTCCTGAATTGCTTGAATTCATAGCAGAGCACAAACCCGGCCGCGCCATCGACATCGGCTGTGGTACAGGCACCAATGTAGTCGCCCTGTCCAAGGCAGGCTGGCAGGTAACCGGTGTGGACTTCGCCCCGCGCGCCATCAAACTTGCCCGGCAGAAAGTGGACCAGGCGGGCATTCAAGCAGATTTGTGGGTCAAGGATGCAACGAAACTGGATGGAATCAATGGTCCATTCGACCTAGCTTTTGACCTCGGCTGCTTTCATGTGATTCCACCGGATGGAAAGAACAAATATCTGGAGCAACTGAACCGTATCCTCGCACCAAATGGCTCCTGGTTGATGTACGGGTTCCTCAAATCGAATACGGCTCACGCGGCGCCTGGGCTGGGTGAGGCGGACCTCCGCCACATCTCCTCCCGATTCATTCTGGTGTGGCGCCGCGATGGTTTCGACGACAAAGGCAATAAATCGTCAGCCTGGTTTCTCTTCCAAAAACAGGGACAAGTATGAAACCTGAGATTTACATCTTCAAGGATATAGAGGAATTAAGCCGCGCGGCGGCGATGCTCTTCAGCCAGCAGTCAGCACAGGCCATCATGGAGCGGGATCGATTTCTGGTCGCGCTCAATGGCGGGAATACCCCAGCCCGTCTCTTCCACTTGCTGGCCACGGATTTTCGTGACCATGTGGAGTGGCGCAAAGTTCATGTCTTCTGGGGGGATGAACGTTGTGTTCCACCCACAGACGCAGGTAGCAGTTATGGCCAGGCGTGGAGTACATTGTTGAGTCATCTTCCAATGCCCAGTTCAAACGTTCATCGCATCAAAGGAGAGCTTGGACCCACTGAGGCCTCAAAAGATTATTCCCTTATCTTGAAGGGATTTGCTCATCCTCCACTTGAATGGCCGCGTTTCGACCTCGTTTACCTCGGCGTGGGCGAGGATGGACACACAGCGTCCTTATTTCCCGGTTCGCCAGTGGATGTATCCGCGCCAGCGGTGCCTGTGACTGCTCATTATCAGGATCGCCCTGCAAATCGTGTCACATTGACGCCGGTCGTTTTCAACAGCGCACGTACGGTTGTATTTATGGCAACGGGCGAGAAAAAGGCTGAGACACTAACCACAGTGCTGAGCGACGGATATCATCCCGAGCTGTATCCCGCCCAGCGGGTCCAGCCAACAGATGGCAGTTTAATCTGGCTGGTAGATGAAGCGGCGGCGAGCAGATTACCAAAGGAATTGTCATGACGTCGTTGCGAGTCTTCTCGCGCCGCGAAGCGTGTCGCTTGCAAAGACATAATTTTATTGGAGCAGTTTTATGAACAATAATTTACCCGTCTCGATTGTGATCTTTGGCGCCTCGGGCGATCTGACCCAGCGCAAGCTTGTGCCTTCCTTATTCAATCTGTGTCGCAAGGACAGGATGCCCGGCCGGTTCCGCATTGTGGGCTATGGCAACACGGCTTTTACCGATGAGCAGTTCCGCGCCCACCTCAAAGATGGACTGGACGAATTTGCTTCCTTCAAATATTCGGAGGAAGAATGGGATCGTTTTGCTTCCACTCTGGTCTATCAGCAGGGACGCTATACGGACCTGGCGGACTTCAAGAAGCTGGGAAGTTTTCTCAAGGAGTGGGAAGGCAGTTCGGGTAATCGCGTGTATTACATGGCGACGCCGCCTGGTATTTTCCCCAACATCGTCGATCTGCTCGGGTTGACGAATCAGCTCGGCGAGGAAAACGGCTGGCGGCGCGTCGTCATTGAAAAGCCCTTTGGCACAGACCTGGAATCAGCGCGCAGTTTGAACGAACAGATCCATAAGGCGTTGCACGAGCGACAGATCTATCGCATCGACCATTATCTCGGCAAGGAAACGGTGCAGAATATTTTGATGGCGCGCTTCGCCAACACGATTTTCGAACCCCTGTGGAATCGAAATTACATCGACCATGTGGAGATTACGGTTGCGGAACAAGTCGGTGTGGAGCACCGTGCCCGTTTTTATGATCAGGTGGGTGTGCTGCGTGATATGTTCCAGAACCACCTGCTTCAGCTTGTCTCTCTTGTGGCAATGGAGCCGCCTGTCTCTTTCGACGCGACCGCACTTCGTAACGAAAAAGTTAAGGTGCTGACCGCCATCCAGCCGATGAAAGAGGATGATGTCTCTCAAAGGACCGTCCGTGCTCAATACAAAGGTTACTGCGAGGAAGAGGGAGTGGATCCAAAATCAACGACTCCCACCTATGCGGCAGTGCGTCTGCAAATTGACAATTGGCGCTGGCAGGGAGTGCCTTTTTATTTGCGCTCCGGCAAAGCCCTGAAGGAAAAATTGTCGCAGATCATCATTGAATTCAAAGAGCCGCCGCACCTGCTTTTCCCCAATTCGGAGAACCATCTGACCCCGAACATGCTGGTCCTTTATCTCCAGCCGGATGAAGGCATGCATCTGCGATTCGAAGCGAAGGTCCCTGATACGGTTTCAGAGACGCGCTCGGTGGATATGGAATTTCATTACGCGGATTCGTTCGGGAAGACAGCCATCCCTGAAGCCTACGAGCGCCTCCTGCTGGATGTCATGACTGATGACGCTTCTCTGTTCACCCGCGCCGACGAAGTGGAGACCGCCTGGGGATTGATCGATCCGATCATCCGCGCTTGGAATGCTCAAAAGCATCCGCTCGCATCTTACGAGCCCGGTTCATGGGGTCCTGCCGAAGCGGATGAACTGCTCGCCAGAGACAAGCGCAAGTGGTCAACCTGGGATGGAAGGAAGGAATAAAAACTCTTGTTTTGAACCACGGAGACACTGAGAACAGAGAATAGAAAAACTCCGTGGCTCAGTGTCTCCGTGGTTGCCGGTCTTTGGACAATATGTGTTTGACGATTACAGAATTCACATAATTCGGCAAAAAGATCAGCCCGATCTTCGAGAGACCGGGCTGTTGATTTAGGGGACCACTGTGATGAGGTCCTTGATGCGTTCGTACGTGCCGGGCCCGATCCCGGAGACATTGATGATATCTTCGGTACTAATGAACGGCCCGTTTTGTTCGCGATAATCTATGATTTTTTGAGCAGTGGTGGGACCGATGCCAGGAAGAGTATCCAATTCCTCAAGTGAGGCGGCATTAATGTCGATCAGTTCAGTGGTGGATGTTTCCACCTCCGGAACCGGCGTCCCGAGGACAGGGGAGCCCCCTTCGATGTAGGGAATATCGAGCTGCTGTCCGTCTTCGAGTAAAGCCGCGAGGTTGATCTGGGTCTTGTCGGCTTCGGCGAGAAAGCCTCCCGCCGCGGAAATCGCATCCTGCATACGCGCGTCCTTGGGGAGCGCATAGACGCCCGGTCGCGGGACCGCACCGGTGATGTAAACGACGATCGGTTTTTCGGTCGGCGCGGGGCGAAGGATGACTGCTTCGCCGCTGGGACTGCGTACCACCACCCAGACCAGCGCGGCAACGAACAAGCCGAATAATATCCCTGAAGCAAGATACAGAATTGATTTCAAGCTTTGCATTTGAATAATTTTACTCCAACCTCATGATGAGCAGGCGCTCTTCCCTGCGCGCCAGAGTCGTGACCAGTCCTGCCAGTTTGCTCATCCGTTGAAAATAGCGCGGCATCTCCTCGTAGGAAATCCCCTGAAAACCAAACTTCTCGTAAAACGGTCCCAGTGAGGACTCGCACATGAGATACAAAGGTCGCGGACTATCTTTTAGCAGATGTTCAATGATGGCACGCGCCACCCCGTTTCCCTGATGTTCGGGATAGACCGCAATCGAAGCCAGTTCCAGGACTTCCCGTCCATGCGGTTTCAACTGACCGCATCCGATCATTTCATCACGATCGTCCACTGCCACGACAAAACGCTTCCAATCCAGGCCCATCGGGTTGATCCCGACTAAATGGATCAGGTCCTGAATTCGAGCGGCTTCCGTTTCACGCGCAGGGCGAATAGTAGTCATCTGTTCTCCTGGTCAAATCAGTCCCGCCGCGACAATGATGATAAACGTTGCAATGAACCAGTGGATCAGGAAGGGCCAGATGAAAGACTTTGTCCGGTAGGCTACCCAGCCAAAGGCAAAGCCACCGAAGACAGTGGACAAGGTCTCAACTTCCGGTTTGCTGATGTGCGCGATCGCAAATGGGACGGCCTGCAGCCAGAGAGCCTCCGGCCCAAATTTGCGCGCGTAGCCGAACAGGATCCAGCCGCGGAACATAAATTCCCAGCCGATGAGGTCAAGGAAAGTCGTCCATGGCAAGCCTGCGGTGTAGGGTTTGTAATACTCCTGCATCGATGCATCACCCTGTCCCAGATAATAGATAATGGGAGCCATAAATAAAACACCAATGGTTGTGATGAGCAGCCCGGCTTTCCAATCGCCCAGCCAGAAACCAAACTCCTTTGGGTTTTCGCGAAAGAGCAGCAGAATAATAGCCAGCGGAATAATGAGATAGAGAATGACGCGGTCCCAATATTTCGCTGCAGTGAAATGGTGATAGTAATCCACCATGATAAGCAGTGTGCTGACGATAGTGATCGTGACGACTTTCCAGTCAAAGTGTAGTTTTTCACCGAGAAGGTATTTCATAGCTGTCAGCTTTCAGCAGTTGGCGATTAGTATGGAAAGTGGGACTGATTTCCATTCGGTCCCAGCAGCTGGGATATTTTATCCGCGTCGCGAATCAACTCAACCTCCCAGTTGACGATCAAGAGTAGCAGCGTCAGTATTGCCAGAGATACAATCAGCTTGCCAGTCCATGACTCGTACCAGCGTACATGCAGGGGCGCAAAGCCATTCACCCAGACTTGCGCGGCCAGGATGGCGATGTAAGGCACCAGCGCGAGATGAAAACGATCTTCAGCGAGGATGAAGACATGTGGCAAGGTGTAGCCGATCAGGAGCAGGCAAAGCAAAAGATGTTCCGGCTTCGAGCGTAGATAGGCCACACTGAACGCGGCAGAGAGGGAAATGATCACAAAAGGCAGCAACAGGATGGCCGAAACGGTCAACAATAGGGGAAGAGGAATATACCCAATGATGTTGTTGGAATAAAAGTACATCAGTACGCGTTTCTCAAGACCGAAGAAAAAGCCAAGGCGGTTAATCGCGAGCGGAAGAAACCGCTCCGGTTGTGTTTTAATGAACTGAAGCGCTTTTTCGGTGCCGATCCGGTCGCGCTCGGCATCGTCCAGAACGGTCAGAAGATCGAGCGAGGGCCCGAAGACGAATGATCCATTCCCCTGCGGGTGATAGCCCAGGTACAGGTTGTATCCCATGGAAGTTTCGATCCCGGTCAGCTTGCGATGCAATAATGAATTCCGAATGATCCAGGGAGTAATGGTCAAAACGAATGCCAGGGTTACCAGAATTACTCCACGCTTCTGCTTCAGGGTGAACCAGACCCACAGAATTGCCAGTCCTGCGACGGGGAGAATGACCGAGCGGGTGAGAGTGGTTAGCCCCAGAAAAATGCCAGAGAGTAAGAAATTGACGATGGTTGGTTGCTTGTTGGATTTGAGAAGAAAGAGGAAAGAGGCGAGAAGTAAAACGAAAAAGGGATTCTCTGTTCCAAGACCCAGGGGATAGACCAGCAGCATCGGATAACAGGCAACGATCCAGGCTGAAGTGCGCGCGGCTCGTTCGATCTTCTTTCTTCTTTCCTCGATCGATGACGGAGTAAAAGCGGAAAGGGGAAAGAGCCGTTTTGCCGCCCAATAGGTCAGCGGGGCGAGGGGTGCCCCGAGCAAAATGACTTGCGCCAGGCGGGCTGCAAAGAAACGGGAAAAACCGGTCCCGCTGAAAAAGTAGACGATTGCAAGAAACGTGGGATACAGCGGCGCACGGAACGAAGTGGGAATGCCGCGGACGGGATCATATTCCTTAACGCTGGCCAGGTCGAAATCCACATAGGCAGCGAGCTGATTCAGATCCGCCTGCGCATACCAGCGGAATCCATTTCCCGAAGCGAGGCTGCGCGCCAGCATGTCGTACTGGAACATATCATCCAGCCCAATCCCCAATCCGCGCGCCAGGATGACAGGGATGAGCCGTAAAACAAGTGCTACGATGAAAACTCGGAATGCAAATGATGATTTAAACATAAACACGGATTGCGCTGATTTTACATGTATCTTCGCAATCCGTGTTTGTTTTTGTTTTATGCCGAGATCTTATTCTTGGCTGTAAGCCAGGCAGGGACACGTATTTTTTCTTTGCGTGCTTCAATGCGTCTTGCCAGATAAGGCATAAAATAGCCGTCATATTTCTCCCACAACTCGGGGCGCGCCCAGTCTGAACCTGTGATGCGGCCTCGACAACTTTCACAACCGCACTCACAATCGAACTCATCGTAAGGTGTACCGTCGCACATGGCGTAATCGAAGTTGATCTCTTCCCCGGCTTCGATATCGCGCATGGCGACCAGTCCGAGTTGGCCTGAGAAGCCAACGTTCGGTTCACAGGAATGATTGAAACAATCCGTGGGTTCGAGTGGATCAGGGGTTTCCAGGTACAAGCCTTCTTCAATTTGTAAGATGCGCTGTGTGAAGTTCGGCATGTTCGGATCCAGTTCATCGGCAGTCACAATCCGGCCGCCCCATAGCGATATCAATTCGCCCTTTTGGATCGGCTCAAGAGCAAACACACCGTGTCCGCCTTTCTGTTCGTGCGGTCCCGCCGCGCATTTCGGGTTCATGTAGGAATGGTATTGACCGGTCATTTTATCCTTTCGTTTTGGTGAAGGCATCTTGCCCAGAATATCTTTGGCCTAAGCGCCAAAGCGACGATATAACGTTCTTCTTGCAAACAAAAACAGCCAAAGCACAACAGCTCTGAACCACTTGTGTTGACTGCAATTGCTTAAGCAGTCCCGCCGCCTCACCAAGTATCAGTTGGAGGGCGGCGGAAGCCAGATTTTATTCGTGGCGTAAGTTAGAAAATGGGCACAAGCATTTCTTCATTCACACTCGTGCGAGTCTATCCAATAGGATGCTCCTTTTAAAGTTGAACGCAATTGTAACGGGTTGCGCTGTGATGTCAATCTTTTGAAGTAACAAATTTTGGATGAATTTTCAAGCTTGTAAGGTGTGTAAACGATCTTTCTCAGCCGCTGGTTGATTCCGTTAAAAGATGACTGTCACCTCAGAAACTATCCCGATGCCAGCATGATCATGGAACGAAAACCGTTGTATGCCGACGCCATCTCCTTCATGATGAGCGAGACGCGCGTCCCCTCGCGTTTTGTAAACGGGATGCGCGTGGCGCGATCGGCCATATCCGATGAAAAGAATTCAACCGTCACGGTGATCGGCGTATCCAACACGAACGGATCCGGCACGTCGCCCTCCGCCAGGCGTTCCACCGCGCGTTGCGCACTCAGGCCAATCAGCTCCTGGGTAACCTCCGGAGTGAGACACTCCGCTGCGAAACGCCCGGAGGCTTGCTTGACCACTGCGGTTTCGACATCGCCCAGCAGTTCCGTCACCTGTGCGCAGGCGGTTTGATCACCCGAGACCAGGATGATTGGCACACCAAAGTGGCCGGCCACAGCTGCGTTCAACCCATACTCGCCCATCAGAATATCGTTGAACCAAACGTTTGCAACGGTCTTCGATGACCACGTATGGTCAAGGACGGCGTTCGGCGATCCGTTGCGGGCATGATAGCCGACGAACATCACGCCATCGATGCTTTCGTCGATCCCCTGCATCATCGAAAAGGGCGAGGGGGCACCCGAGTTCAATCGGGCGCGTGGATCGAGCTCCTCGATCAAAATGTTCGATCCGTTCCAGTGGCCGTCGGCAACAATAACCTCGTCCGCGCCCGCTTCACAGGCGCCGCGCACAGCCGCGTTCACATCCTGAGTCATCAGCTTGCGAAAGCGCGCGTACTCCGCATGCCCTGGTGTGACCTGGTCCCAGGTCGTGACGCCAGTGATCCCTTCCATATCGACTGCGATTAAGATTTTCATGCCGGCTTCTCCTCGCTGATCGTTTGTTTCGAAAGCCTTTTTTCAACCAGTCGTCCGACCCAGGGATAATGGTAATTATCGCCTTTGAGCACGCGGTAGCCCGCCCACTGTCCGAGGATATGCAGGAGAGGGATCAGCAGGATGATCAGTCCGCCAAGGAACAGCAGCACGCCGAAAACAACCATACCCAATATCCCGAGCGATGAGTCGCCGCTTGATTGTCCGATCCCGCCCATGGAGGCAATCAACCCAAACAGCCCCACGAAATACAAAGATATCCCGACGAAAAACAGGATTGTGACACCTGCCTGATAGACTAGCGTTTGAATCGATTGAAACTTCAGAAAGAGATTGCGTTTGCCATAAAGGACCCAGGCCGTCAGCGGCGCGAGCATTCCCCAGATCATGATCAGGACGCTGAAATGTCCCATGGCGGCCACCCAACGGAACTCATGATCTTCAATAAGCCGGACTGGTTCATCAGAGTTTTGGACGGAGCCATATCCCAGATAGCGGGCCAGGCGATCGCCCATGATAGGGTAGCGAAAATCCTTTCCAAGAGCGCAGGCAATCGCAGCAATGATCGGCAAAATGAAATAGAGCGCGAAAAGCCCCACCAAAAGCACGATAAAAATGATCATGCCTGGCGTTCGAAATACATCTTTGCTGCCCGTCCCTTCCGATCCGGAGGTGGCAATCACGATGATCGAAGCCAGAATAACGACAACTAGATAGGACAAAACCCAAATGGTGAAGCCTAGTGATTGATATCCCAGCGCCTGCAAATTCTGGAACGAGCCGTAGTTCGACTTTTGCCGTCGATCCGACCAGCCAATGATCGGTACAACGATGCCCATGCCAAATGCAAGGGAAGATAGATGCGAGAGAACAGCCCAGGTGCGGTCTTCGGTAGTGGGTGATGCATTTATCATTTGTAATCCTTGACGCTCTCAGGGGGTGCTTTGATCGGACAGAAACTTTTCAATAATCCTCCCAGGATGACCTAAACGCTTGCCGGAATGTCGTCAGCCATACATCTATTTTATCAGAGAGTGATTTGATAGTTGGTGAGAGTGGCATGTACTGTGAAGAGGGTATAATCCCGAAAGATTAGCCATTGGAGGAGTGATGTCTGAATATGGGTTGTTTTCCCTGAGTGAAGAGCACAAAATGATACGTGATGCGGCACGCGATTTTGCGCAAAACGAGATCGTGCCGATTGCAGCTGAATTCGACGAGAGCGGAGAATTCCCGCATGCGACGATCAAGAAGATGGGCGGGATGGGCTTTATGGGGATCGAAATCCCGGAGGAATATGGCGGCGCAGGTATGGATGCTCTCGCGTATGTGCTGGCGCTCGAAGAGATCTGCAAGGCAGATGCTTCGCATGGCGTCATCATGTCGGTGAATAACTCGTTGTACTGTCATGGCATTATGAAATACGGAACGGAAGAACAGAAGAAGAAATTCGTCACACCGATCGCGTCCGGACAATCCATTGGGGCATACTCGCTGACGGAACCGCAAAGCGGTTCGGACGCCGGGACGATGCGGAGCCGCGCCAGGCGCGACGGCGACGCGTATGTGTTGAACGGCCGCAAGTCCTGGGTGACGAGTGGTCCTGTTGCCGATTACTATGTCGTCTTTATGATGACGGACCCGGAGAAACGCCAGAAGGGCATCAGCGCCTTTCTGGTGGAAGCCGGCACACCCGGTCTGACGCGCGGTAAAAAGGAGCCCAAGCTCGGCATCCGCGCCTCGGCGACGAGCGAATTGATCTTCGAGGATTGTCGTGTTCCCGCCGCTAACCGGCTTGGCGAGGAGGGGGATGGCTTCAAGATCGCGATGACCGTGCTGGATGCGGGTCGCATCGGGATTGCGACGCAGGCGCTCGGGATCGCGGAAGCAGCGTACGAAGCGGCGCGCAAGTACGCGGTCGAGAGAGAGGCGTTCGGTCAGCCGATCGGCGCTTTCCAGGGGACGGGCTTCAAGATCGCAGACATGAAGACGCGCATCGAAGCCTCCCGTCTGTTGACCTACAACGCTGCGCTGGCCAAAGATAAGTCCAAAAAGGACGGCAGCCGTTATTCGCTGGAAGCTTCCATGGCGAAGCTGTTCGCATCCGAGACTGCGATGTATGTGACGCATCAGGCTGTCCAGATCCATGGCGGGATGGGCTACAGCAAGGAGCTGCCGCTGGAACGTTATTTTCGCGATGCGAAGATCACGGAAATCTATGAAGGGACAAGTGAAATACAACGCCTCGTCATCTCACGAAGCGAACTCGGATTGAAATAGATGCAACCATCACAAGATGTCCGACTGGTTGGGAACATAGATGACAAGAGAGCGCTGATCAGTTGCCTGCTGCTGGGAGGAGTGCTGCTGCTGTTTTTTTCTGCGCAAACCAGAAACGATTTGCCCGCTGATTTGCGTGTGAATACAATCTGGGCGGTCATCATCGGTCTCTGTTTTCTGGTTTTAGGATTGCTGGTCTTTCAGAATGAAAAAGTTCACGCCTGGTGGCGGGGGAAGTTAGAGAAGGTCGCCGGCTGGTTCGGAATCCATAGCTGGCAGTTGATCTTATTGATCATGAGCCCAGCCTTTGCGATTCTTGCGACCAATGCAGCTGGTTATTTGCAAAAAATGTACAGTCCCATCATTGCAGTCATGGCATGGAGTTTGGGGATCACACTGGCAATCGTGGGTGGCCTTCAGTGGAGCGAGGCAAAAATCCATGTATCCCGGTCCACATGGCTATGGACCCTGTTCGTCACCGTTCTTGCTTTTCTCGTCCGCGGGATTGCGACAGACCGCGTTCCTGTTTTTTTGACTGGCGATGAGGGCTCGGCCGGTATTGTAGCGATGAACTTCATCAAGGGGGAGTGGAACAATGTCTTTACAACCGGCTGGTTCTCCTTTCCGTCCCTCTTTTCCTTTCTTCAATCGTTTCCGATACGTGTGTTTGGGCATAGCACCGAAGCCTTGCGAATCCCTGCCGCACTGATCGGAGCGCTGACGGTCGCGGCGACATATTTGTGTGGAAAGAAAATGTTCGGCCAGCGGGCGGGCTTGCTCGCGGCGCTTTTTTTGTCCGCCTTCCACTTTCACGTTCACTTCAGCCGGATCGGATTGAACAATATTTGGGATGGTTTATGGTACGTGGTCACGCTTGGAGCGCTCTGGTATGGCTGGCAGTACGAAAGCAGAAAAGGCTATGTGGTTGCGGGTATCGGTCTTGGTTTTGCGCAGTATTTTTATAGCAGCAGCCGGATGCTGTTTGGCATCATCCTGATCGGCGTGATCCTGGCTGTGGTGTTTCAACGCGCACGTCTTCGCCAGGCATGGTCGCATCTGATCGTGATGGGGTTACTCGCCTTCGTGATCGTACTGCCTCTGGTATGTTTTTACATCAAGAACCCGGTACAGTTCTTCGCACCTTTTCAGCGAGTTTCCATCCTTGGAGGCTGGCTCGACCAACGGGTCCTGATAACAGGGCAGCCTGCCTGGCAGATCCTGCTCGAGCAAATCAGCACGGGATTTCAAGCCTACACATTTACTCCCATCCTGTTCTGGTATGCACCTGAAACCCCTCTTCTGCAGCCTGCCGCAGCGACGTTATTCTATATTGGGTTGATATTTTTCATTTTCCAGGACACGGATGGCCGCTTTGCAGTATTGGCCCTGTGGCTGGCCGCATTCGGATTCATCGGCGGACTCAGCGAATCGGCTCCCGCTTCGCAGCGGTATGTTGCTGTAGCGCCTGTTTGTGCGCTTGTTGTTGGGTATGGCCTTCACAAAAGCGCGCAAGTGGGGGAGCAGCTTTGGCCGAAGTTGTCGAAAACGTTTATGGTTTCGACCTATGTCATCATGCTGCTTGTCATCGTCATTGACCTGAAATTTTATTTTTTCGAATACACTCCTAAAAGTGAAATCCAGAATATGACAAGCAATGGAACGATCGCTCAATACATCGCAAATTATTTGCGGCCCAAACCCAACGGCGTGCAGGTGGCATTTTTAGGCTCGCCGAACATGGGGTATCATTCCATCCCCAGCATCCAGTACCTGGCTCCCCAGGTTGCGGGAATCAATATCACGGTTCCCTGGGCTGAATATGACCATTCAGGGTTTGCCGGTCCGAACATCGTGTTTATCTTCCTGCCGGAACGCCAGGCTGAAATCCTCCCGGTGATGCAGGAATACCCGAATGGCTTGTTGAAAGTTCAGCAAACCCGGGACGGCCAAATCCTGTTTTGGATCTATGATTACTTCGCAAAGCGATAATCGATTATGAAAGCGATCCTTTTTCGTCGACATGGCGGGCCGGAAGTGCTCGAGTACGCGGAATTTCCAACGCCAGAACCAAAGCCTGGAGAGGCATTGATCCGTTTACATGCCGCGGCGCTCAATCGCATGGATGTGATGGTGCGCAACGGCTGGCCAGGTCTCAAGCTGGAAATGCCGCATATCAACGGGGCGGATGGGGCGGGAGAAATTGTCGCGCTGAATGGGGGAGAGGGGGCAGGGGTGAGGGTAGGCGACCATGTTGTCATCGATGCCAACCTCGGTTGTGGCAAGTGTGAGTTCTGCCTGGCCGGGAAAGACAACATGTGCCGCGAATGGCATTTGCTCGGCGAGACAGTGCGCGGCACCTACGCGGAATATGTCGCGGTGCCTGTCAAACAGCTTTATCGCCTGCCGGAAGATTTTGATTTCCACCAGGCCGCGGCCGCGGCGCTGGTCTATCAGACGGCGTGGCATTCGCTGGTCAAGCGCGGGAACCTGCAAAAAGGAGAGACCGTGCTTATCGTCGGCGCGGGGGGTGGAGTCAATACTGCCAGCGTCCAGATCGCAAAATATATCGGCGCACAGGTCGTGGTCATAGGTTCGGATGCAACGAAGCTGGAGATGGCAGAAGCGATCGGGGCAGACACCCTGATCGATCGCTCCAAAGAAGAGGACTGGTCGAAGGCTGTATTCCTCGCAACAAACAAACGCGGTGTGGATGTTGTAGTGGATAACGTCGGTACGACGTTCATGCAAAGCCTGCGCGCCCTGCGGAAGGGTGGGCGCCTCCTGACCGTTGGGAATAGCGGCGGGCCAAAATTTGAAATCGACAATCGCTATCTATTTGCCAAACATCTCAGTATCATCGGCGCGACCATGAGTACCTTGAGCGATTTCAAGGAAGTGATGGATCTGATCGTTGCCGGAAAACTGAAACCGGTGCTGGATCAGACCTATCCTCTCAAAGAGGCCGCGAACGCGCAGGAACGTTTGTGGAAGAACGAAAATTTCGGAAAGATCACACTGGAAATTCATTAATGAAGAGATTCCCCTGGTTTGAAACAATCTTAATACTCGTTGTCATGTCCATTAGTTTGTACGCAGCTTTGTCCGATCCACAGAATCTGTCATGGCGCTGGTTCACGCGTGATGATGCCTACTACTATTTCAAAGTGGCGCAGAATATCAGCGAAGGCCACGGCAGCACTTTCGACGGCGTCAACCCGACGAATGGCTATCATCCGTTGTGGATGCTGATCTGTGTGCCGATCTTTGCCCTGGCGCGCTTCGACCTGATCCTGCCTTTGCGCATCCTCCTGCTGGTGATGAGCGGACTCTCCGTCGCGACCGGGATTCTTTTGTACCGGCTGATCGGCAGGATATTTGCACCTGCCATCGGCGCCATTGCCGCACTGTTCTGGGTATTTAGCCCTGATGTGTTGACCATCATCTATCAAAATGGACTGGAATCCGGCATTGCGGCCTTCTTCGTTGTGCTGCTTGTTTATAAGTTGTACGAGTTCGAAGTATCCTGGCGAAAAGGCGAAGTTTCCAAAAAACAGATCATCATTCTGGGCGTAATCGCTGCCTTGACCATGTTCAGCCGGTTGGATCTTGTCTTTCTCGCGGGGATGGTGGGCATCTGGATCCTGTTCCGTGGCAGCCCATTGCGCTTTTTCCTTCCCCTGGATGTTGCTTCGATCGTCGCCCTGACGTTGCTAGCATTTATCATCCGGCTCGACGTCCCGGGTTATTACAACGATGTCGCGGTTGCCATCACAATGATCGTTTTGGGTTTGATCGTCAAAATTCCGGCCGCGTTCCTATTCGGTTTGTATCAACGTTCGGTGCTTACAAGTCCGCTTGAACTGCTCAAGCGACTGACTTTGTTCGCTCTGACTGGCTCTCTGCTGACCGGGATACTCATGCTTGTGGCCCTGCAGCTGGGATGGGTACAGGGTTCCTTCTCGCGCCTCATTATCGTGATCGATCTGGGATTGACGTTTGTGTTCCTGGGGTTGAGCAGGTTCCTGGTTCTTGGACTGCGAACAAAGCAAGATTCATCTTTACCACTGCGGGAGAAGCCCTGGGATGAGCTGCGCGCTCATTGGCAGAAATGGTTGAGAGAGGGCGCCTTGTATTACAGCGTGATCCTGATCCCGCTGGGCATTTACATGCTCTGGAGCAAGCTTGTGTTCGGGACGACCTCCCCTGTGAGCGGACAGATCAAGCAGTGGTGGGCGTCGCTTCCGGGACGCGCCTATGGCGGGTTCTCGCGCGATCTGCTCTCCTTCTTTGGGTTAAGCTACACAACGGATGAAAACGCCTGGAGGCCGATTTCAAGGATCTTTGGAGGCTGGGCGGAGCGCATGTATGAAATTTTGCCAACCTATGATACCTGGCGTTATCTTACTCTACTCACACTGTTCGCCATTATTTTTTACCTGATCCTGCTCACGAATCGCCGCAAAGCGAAAACTGCTGTCACACAAATAAGCCTGATCCCGCTTTTGAGCGGCGCCTGGCTGCAAATCCTGTACTACAGCATGCTCGGATATGCCGCCCACAAGGAATGGTACTGGATCAGCGAAATGGTGATTATTGTTTTGACGTTCAGCCTCATGTTTGGCATATTCCACACATTAATCCGCAAAGTTCCATACCGACATGTGCTTGCCTGGGCAACTGCCGCGTACGTGGGGATCAGCATGGTCCTGACATTTTGGAGTTATATGCGTGAGACAATGCCGTACAATGCCTGGGACCCCGACACCCCTTACATGGATATCGTCCCGCTTCTCGAGGAGCATACCGAGCCTGGCAGTATGATCGGGATGACCGGCGGCGGTAATGTTGGCTATTTCATTCATGACCGGACCATTGTCAACATGGATGGATTGATCAACAGCTATGCCTATTTTCAGTCTGTACAGGCCAGGCAGGGTGGCGAATATCTTTATCAGATAGGTCTTGATTATGTCCTTGCCAACCCGGTCATTCTGGATCAACAGCCGTATAAGGGTCAATTTAACGAATATTTGGAACCGCTGGATATTTATTATGGCGGAAAAGACCTTATGCGGTACCGAGTTCCTTAATATGGACGATATTCCTTTCCGGCGCAGCCGAAAATTGTTACCGTTATAGGAAGCTTATTCATGCCTGGAAAACGACCTTTCGGTGTAACCCTGCTCCTATGGCTGGTGTTAAGCCTATCAGTGTGGGGCCTGGTTCGGTTACTGGCTGCCCTGCGCTGGTGGGATGTGTTGTATGAATTTGATGCCCTTCTCAGCCCGCTGTATCTATCCATAACGGGAGCAGGCTGGGCCGCCGTAGGAGGCGCGCTCCTGTGGGGCTTGTTCAGTGGAAAGCGATGGACTCGTTTGGCGATACCCATATCCGCAATCCTGTGGTTGACGGGCTATTGGATCGAACGGATATTTTTCGAATCGCCGAGAGCCAACTTATTATTTGCGTTGATCGCATCCATCCTGTTATTGACAGTAGCGCTTGTCAGTGCTTTCAACCGCAAGACCAGAGAATTTTTCATCGGAAGCGAGGAACATGAGCAACCAAACGAACATACAGAATCTGCGTGAGCAAAAAGCACGCTCGCGTCTGGGGGGCGGACAGGAACGGATCGACGCACAACACAAAAAGGGACGCCTGACGGCCCGCGAACGAATCGATCTTTTGCTGGATAAAGGTTCATTCCGTGAAATGGATGCTTTCGTCCAGCACCGTACCCATGACTTCAATCTTGCTTCGCAAAAGTTCATGAGCGATGCCGTTGTGACTGGCTGGGGTACGATTGAAGGCCGCCTCGTGTATGTCTTTTCGCAGGACTTTACTGTTTTGGGCGGCAGCCTCGGCGAAGTCCATTCGGAGAAGATCTGCAAGATCATGGACATGGCCATGAAGAATGGCGCTCCGCTGATCGGTTTGAATGACTCAGGCGGCGCGCGTATTCAGGAAGGCGTAGTTGCCCTGGGCGGTTATGCCGATATTTTCCTGCGCAACACCATGGCTTCGGGCGTCATTCCGCAGATCTCCGCGATCATGGGACCCTGTGCGGGCGGCGCCGTGTATTCTCCCGCGCTGACCGATTTTATTTTCATGACGCGCAACACCTCCTACATGTTCGTGACCGGACCGGACGTGGTCAAAGCGGTAACTCACGAGGAAGTATCGTTTGAGGAACTGGGAGGGGCCAGTGTCCATTCGGAAAAGTCCGGCGTTTGCCATGTGGCCGCGGATAGCGAAGCGGATACCCTCTACCTGATCCGCAAACTGCTCATGTACCTTCCGCAAAACAACATGGAAGACCCGCCGTTCCTGCCCGGCGACGATCCGCTGCACATGGACGAGCGGCTGGATACGATCGTCCCCGATGACCCGAACAAACCGTACGATGTCAAGGACCTCCTGCGCATGATCGTCGACGGCGGGCAGTTCTTCGAGATCCATGAGAATTACGCGGCAAACATTGTGGTCGGGTTTGCACGCCTGGGCGGACACTCGGTGGGCATCATAGCAAATCAGCCGGCCGTCCTGGCGGGCGTTTTGGATATCGATGCCAGCGAGAAGGGCGCGCGCTTCGTTCGTTTTTGCGATTCGTTCAACATTCCGATCATTACGTTCGAAGATGTGCCGGGGTTCCTGCCGGGGACGAACCAGGAACATCACGGCATTATTCGTTCGGGTGCAAAACTGCTTTATGCCTATTGTGAAGCGACCGTGCCCAAATTACTGGTCATCACGCGCAAAGCCTATGGCGGCGCCTACTGTGTGATGTCATCCAAACACATTCGCAGCGACTTGAACCTGGCGTGGCCCTCCGCCGAGATCGCGGTCATGGGACCGGATGGCGCCGTCAATATCATCTTCCGCAAGGAACTGGAAAAGGCAGAAGATAAGGTCAAGAAAAAAGCAGAGCTGGTGGCCGAATATCGCGAGAAGTTTGCCAGTCCCTACGTCGCGGCAGAACGCGGCTACATTGACGATGTGATCGAGCCGAAGGAGACGCGCCCGCGCCTGATCAACGGGTTGGAAATGCTCAGCAACAAACGCGAGTCCAATCCGGCCAAGAAGCACGGGAATATTCCATTGTAATTTTGTAGGGGCGGGGTCCTCCCGCCCGGGGCGAGAAGACCTCGCCCCTACATGATGAGGTATCATGTTCAAAAAAGTTCTGGTTGCCAATCGTGGGGAGATCGCTGTACGCATCATTCGTGCCTGCCGTGAGTTGGGCGTCGATATCGTTGCGGTGTATTCGGAAGCCGATCGCAGTGCCCTGCATGTTCGCTATGCAGATGAAGCCTATCTGCTCGGACCTGCGCCTTCACGCGAATCGTATCTGCGCGCAGACAAGATCATCGAGATCGCGCGCAAGTGTGGCGCCGATGCCATTCATCCAGGTTATGGATTTCTTGCAGAACGGGATGATTTCGCGGAAGCCTGTGAAGAGGCCGGGATCGTGTTCATTGGACCGAAACCATCTTCGATCGCCGCGATGGGCGACAAAGCCAAAGCGCGCGCGACCGTGATCAAGGCCGGCGTGCCGGTCGTGCCGGGGACAGAGGGTATGGGGAATATGACCGATGAAGAACTGCTCGCACAGGCTCCACAGATCGGGTTCCCGCTTCTGGTCAAAGCCACTGCTGGCGGCGGTGGAAAAGGCATGCGGGAAGTGAAAAGCCTGGAGGAAATGCCGGCCCTCCTGCAGTCCGCGCGGCGCGAGGCGGAATCTTCCTTTGGCAATGGGAACGTTTATCTGGAGAAGCTGGTCGAGGGCGCTCGGCATATCGAGATCCAGATCCTTGCCGACACCCACGGCAATGTGATCCATCTGGGGGAGCGCGAGTGCTCCCTGCAGCGCCGTCACCAAAAATTATTGGAAGAGTCACCTTCATCCGCTGTCAACAGCAAGCTGCGCGAGACCATGGGGAATGTGGCGGTCAAAGCTGCCAAGGCCGTGGATTACGTCAACGCGGGTACGATCGAATTCCTGCTCGATAAAGATGAAAATTTTTATTTTCTTGAAATGAACACGCGCCTGCAGGTGGAACACCCTGTCACCGAGATGGTCACAGGGATCGACATTGTGAAGGAACAGATCCGGATTGCACGTGGGCGCACGTTGAGCTACAAACAGAAACAGGTAAAGTTCAACGGGCATGCCATCGAATGCCGTATCAACGCTGAAGATCCATATAACAATTTCATGCCATCCACAGGGCGCATTACGCACAGCCTTCTGCCAACCGGTCCGGGTGTGCGCGTGGACACAGGCGTGTATCCCGGTTTCGAGATCACTCCGTTTTACGATCCGATGATCGCCAAGCTGATCGTGTGGGGCGAGACACGCGCCCAGGCCATTTTGCGCATGCGCCGCGCCCTGGAGGAATATCGGATCGTTGGCGTGCAGACCAACATCCCGTTCCACCAGACAATGATGGACTCCCATCGCTTCATGGGCGGACAGTATGATACTCGTTTTGTGGAAGAACGCTTCTCGATGGATGAAGCCGGCGAGGGTAAGGCAAGTCATATGGAGACAGCCGCCATCCTGGCGACGCTGGTCGCACATCGCGAGACGGAGCGTTCCGCCACCATTGTCAATCGCAATGAACGCGATACAAGCAACTGGAAATGGGTCGGGCGCTGGGAGAGAATGCACAGATGAGATACATAACCAATGTGGAAGGCAAACAGTTTCTGGTTGAGATCATCGACGAAAAACACGTCAGTGTGGATGGGAAAGTCTATGAGGTGGATTTTGAGTCGGTCAGTGGGCAGCCGGTTTATTCCCTGATCGTGGACGGTAAGTCACATGAGGGATATGCTGCCCAGGGCGAGGATAACTGGCAGGTGTTGTTACGCGGGCGTTTGTATCCGGTTACGGTGGAGGATGAACGCGAGAAGCGTTTGCGCAGCGCGGCGAGTCACGGCGTGGCGGAGACCGGCGAATTCCATCTCCGGGCGCCGATGCCCGGGCTGGTGGTGACCGTTCCGGTTGAGGAAGGGCAGGCGGTTAAAAGGGGACAGGTCCTGCTGATTCTCGAGTCGATGAAAATGCAAAATGAATTGAAGGCGCCCCGCGATGGCACAGTTGGACGGGTGCGCGTCAAGGCAGGCGAAAGCGTCGAACAGAAACAGATTTTGCTCAGCGTTCAATGATCGAGAGGGAGAATGCAGGAGACGGAAGTTAAGTTCTATATCGAGAACTTGAACAGGCTCAAAACTCGTCTTGAGGAACTGGGCGCTCATCTGATCCAGGGACGCGTGCTGGAGATGAACCTGCGCTTCGACCTGCCCGATTCCAGTCTCCGCGCCGAGGGGCGGGTCCTGCGCCTGCGGCAGGATAATGCCACGCGGCTCACCTATAAGGGCGCAAGCCAAAAGGAAGATGGGATTCTTAGCCGGGAGGAGATCGAATTCGTTGTCGAAGATTTCGACAAAGCGAAACGCTTCCTGGAAGCGCTTGGTTATCAAAAACTGGTCTATTACGAAAAATACCGCACAGTCTATGAACTGAATGAAACGCATGTCATGCTCGACGAACTGCCTTATGGAAGTTTTGTCGAGATCGAGGGGGAGAATGCCGAGTCGATCCGCAGCGCGGCGGACCAACTCAACTTAACCTGGGAAACCGCTGTCGGGACAAGCTATCTTGCATTGTTTGAGCGCGTTCGCGCGGCCCGGAACCTGTCATTTCAAGATGTATCCTTTACAAACTTTGTGAATATAAAAGTGAATGCATCCCATCTCGAAGTCCATGCGGCAGACAATCCTGCTTAATTTGCAGGTTCGGTCGTTCGTACAAAAGTCCCACTTTGCCAAGGCTTCGGATAGCCGCTATTGAAAATCGTTTCAAAAGCACGTATACTGATGTTGCTCGCTTCAAAATTCGCTCAGAGAAGAAAGGGTTTGCGTTATGCACAAGCATTTTCCCGTTAATTGCTTTGTCCCTCCTCACATTTTGAAAAATATTGCTACCAATGGTACTCAGAGTCAGAAGAATCTGGCCATTGCCAATCTCAAAGTATCTGCCCGAATGAGCGGCCAGCGCCAGGCTTTGGCGGATTTTGCTGCTGCGACATTCCGGGTCACCGGTGGAGGCAAGGATCGGGTGATTTATGATGCGAAGAACGGGTCAAATCTTCCTGGTACGGTGGTGCGCAAGGAAGGAGACCCTTCCAGCTCCGATGTAGCCGTGAACGAAGCTTACGATGGCAGTGGCATCACCTATGACCTGTTCAATGACATTTACGAGCGGAACTCCATTGATGGGAATGGCATGCGGCTGGATTCAACCGTACATTATCGTCAAGGCTACGACAACGCTTTTTGGGATGGCGAGCAGATGGTCTATGGCGATGGCGATGAAGATCTGCCTGTGAGCGAACGGCTCTTCAACCGTTTTACGGCTGCATTGGATGTCATCGGTCATGAGTTAACGCATGGCGTCACCCAGTTCGAAGCCAAGCTGACCTACTCGCAGCAGCCCGGGGCGTTGAACGAATCGATGTCGGATGTATTCGGGTCGCTGGTCAAGCAATATAAACTCCAGCAGACGGCCTCTGAAGCCGACTGGATCATCGGTCAGGGCTTGTTGACGGAAAATGTCAACGGAGTGGGGATCCGCTCGATGAAAGCGCCCGGCACGGCCTATGATGATCCCGTTCTTGGCAAAGACCCGCAACCTGGGCATATGAAAGACTATGTGAATACGATTGGCGACAATGGTGGCGTTCACATTAACTCTGGAATTCCGAATCATGCCTTTTATGTCACGGCTGTGGAATTAGGCGGGTACGCCTGGGAAAAGGCAGGTCAGATCTGGTATGTCACCTTGAAGGACAAACTGGCGGCCAATTCCAACTTCCAGGCTTGTGCGAACATGACCTACCAAACCGCTGGAGAACTGTTTGGAGCGGGCAGCATCGAACAACAGGCTGTCCGGAAAGGCTGGACAGCCGTTGGTCTGACCACCGATGGGGGTGGAAATGGCACGCCGCCCGGACAGGGCGATGGATGTTTGGAGTCGCTACTCCGTCTTGTAGGAGCGGCTCCCGCGAAGAAATCATGAGGTAAAAATGCAAATCGAACGGATCAAATATGAGCGCACAGGGGGGTTCGCCGGCATGCGGATCGCCCGGGACTTGAAGCTCGAGGACCTGCCTGAGGAACAAGCCGATTCGATCATCAGCCTGCTCGACGATCTGGATTTTGGTGAATTACCCGAGCACCTTACAGAAGAATCGATGCCGGATCAATTTACCTATGTCATCACCGTGGAAACAGATGACTGGGAACATACGGTGGTCACCGGAGATGCTTCTGCGCCTGAAAAAATGCAGGAGTTACTGCAGCTGCTCGATCGTCTGGCAAGGACGAAGAAAAAACAGTGATATTATCCCCAGGCAAGCATTCGGGGTTTTTTCTTTTGCATGCTGAGATTAAAATAGTGATATGCCTACAAAAAAACTTTACGGCGGCATTGAAGCAGGCGGTACAAAATTTGTGTGCGTGGTCGCGAGTGGACCCGACCAGATCGTCGATGAAATTCGCTTTCCAACCACCACACCTGTAGAGACACTGGGGAGAGCTATTCAGTTCTTTCAGCCCTTCGTTGCACAGGGGCAGATCCATGCCATTGGCGTGGGGGCTTTTGGTCCTCTGGATTTGAATCGCGAGTCTCCTTCGTATGGTTTCATTACTGCCACCCCCAAGCCCGGCTGGAGCAATACAGACGTGCTGGGTACACTGCAGCGCGCGTTGCAGGTGCATGTTGCCTTTGACATGGATGTCAACACTGCGGCGCTGGGTGAATACTTATGGGGGGCCAGCAAAGACTATGATCCATCCCTTTATGTGACCATTGGGACAGGGATTGGCGGCGGGTATATTGTCAATGGGAAGCCTTTGATCGGTTTGCTTAATCTTGAGATGGGGCATGTCCGTATCCCTCACAACCGGCAGTTGGATCCCTTTCCCGGAAGTTGCCCCTTCCACGGCGACTGCTTCGAGGGGCTGGCGAGCGGACCCGCCATCGAGAAACGCCTCGGTTTACGGGGAGCTGTTGTCCCGGAGGAGGATGCGTTCTGGGATCTGGAGACGGAATATATCGCGCTGGCGCTGATGAATTACATTGTCACGCTTTCGCCGACGAAGATCGTTCTGGGCGGAGGTGTCATGCAGCGAGAGTTCCTGTTTCGAAAGGTTCGCCGCCGCGTCCGTGAACTGCTGAACGGCTATGTAGCCAGCAAAAGCATACTGGAAAATATTAACACATATATCCTGCCGCCGGGGTTGGGGAATCAATCCGGCAGCCTGGGAGCGATTGCGCTGGCGATGCAGGTGGATGAAAGAAAGGATGACCCTCGCATTTGAGCGAGGGTCTCTGTTTTATTCCGGTGCTGGCCAGGGGATGATCGCAGGCTCTGAAAATCCATGCTTCTCAACCGTATAGAGTTTCCCTGAAGAAGGTTGAGCACAGCCTTCTTCATCCCTGACCGTGTAGCTGGTCGTAGTTTGGTCGGGATATGAATCTGTCCACCAGAGCAAATAGGTATCCTGGCAGACGAACAATTCGAGCAGATAGCCTCGATCCTTATCCTTTGACATTTCCATGCGGTCCCAACTGATCGTGACTTTATTTCCATCCCGAACCGCCGCCACATTACGAGGTGGTCCGTATTGATTGCTGCCGATGGATTGCAGGTTGAGTTCCTTGTAGGCGACCGTGGAAACATCCCCGACGACATCCACGACCGTGGGCGCGACCCAGCAGAAATACTTTAATTTGTCGAACTTGATGTACAGCCATTTACTGTAGATGTAGCGCCCGCGCACCGATCCAACATCACCCGGGTACAGGTCCGCGGCATGCAGATAGGCAACAGAGGGACCATACCGGCAATGTGCCTGTTTGTTGACCGTCACAGTTGGGAATGCAAATGTCGGCGTCGCGGTGACAGTTGGTGTGAATGTGATCGTAGGTGTCAATGTAAGTGTTGGCGTGAAAACCTTTGTCGGCGTCGGGGTTCTGGTCTCTGTGGCGGCTGGAGTCGCGGTGGATGCCTGCGCAGTCGCTGTGTTCAATTTCAGCGCGGTGGCAGTACTGGTTGCCTGCTCATCTGTCGAAGGTGCGCAGGCGGAAACGAACAGGAAGATCAGCAAAATGATCTTATGAATTTTCATTTAAACTCTCCTAAAAATGTGACAATATTTTTGCCGAGTGCCTCATTGTTATAGCCCCCTTCCATGATGATGACCGTTGGCAGAGCAAGTGCAGAAATCTGCTTTCCGATCTCACCGATCCCTACAGTGGTAACGTTGATGGTTCCGAGCGGATCTTCTGCATAAATGTCCATGCCGGCGGAAATGACCAGAGCCTGCGGCGCGAATTTTCGGATGAGACCCAGCGCCTCTTCCAGAGCCGACAGGTAACGCGTGTCATCCGTGCCTCTCTCCAGCGGGATGTTTTTGTGGAAGCCCAATCCCGCGCCTGTTCCCGTTTCCCCGGCATAGCCTGCATAATACGGATATTCGACATGTGGGTCGGCATGGATGGAGATCGTCAGCACATCCGCCCGGTTATAGAAAATATCCTGCGTGCCATTGCCGCAGTGATAGTCGATGTCCAGCACGGCAACGTTTCCTTTGGCAGCGAGCCAGTTCGCAGCGACGGAGGCATTGTTGATGAAACAATATCCGCCAGCGTAATCTTTGCCGGCATGGTGCCCGGGTGGACGACACAATGCAAATGCCGCGCGCTCCCCGTTGGCAATTGCCTCTGCCGCGCTCAACGCGCAGTTCGCAGAAGCCAGCGCGGCTTGATATGTCCCTGCGACGATGCAGGTGCTGAGATCCATCATGTAGTAGCCTGCCCGGCCGAGGAGCGAGGTCGGCTTTTGGGGATGACGCCGAAGTGCGAAGGTGGCCGGCAGCAGCGTGGATTTGTCTTGGGCTTCGCTAGCCAGCCACTCGGTCCAGGCAGAGGCGAGGAAATCAATGTAATCTTTATCATGTACGGCGTAGATCGGGTCAAGTCCAAACTCCTTCGGTTCGACGACCTCTGCCCAATCGGTTTGACGCAGCGCGTTCAGGATGCGATCCATGCGGTCGGGGTTTTCGAGATAAGGCACGCGCAGTCCGCCATCGAAAATCTCGAACGGCGGTTCATGTTTGCGATGCGCTTCTGAATAGTAAACCTTCATTGGGTCTCCGTAAGAACTTGTACTACAATTCTATCAATAGAACGGAGGAAACATGGACATAATCGCAGCGATACATAGCAGACACTCACAGGACAAAGTGAAACCTGATCCGTTGCCGCGTGAAACGATCGAAAAACTTTTGGACGCGGCTGTCCAGGCGCCGAACCATTACAAGGTGCGGCCCTGGCGTTTTGTTGTTTTGACAGGAGATGGGCGTAACAAACTTGGAGATGTGATGGCCGCCTCGCAGCAGGAACGCCGTCCCGAGTTTTCGCAGGAGACGGTCGATAGGACCCGCGCCTTGCCTCTGCGCTCACCGGTGATCATCGCCGTGGGTGTGGATAAACCGAGTGAAGCCAAAGTGCTAGAGATCGAGAATGTCTGTGCCGCGGCCGCCGCTGTCGAGAATCTTCTGCTGGCAGCTCAGGGGATGGGATTGGGTGCCAAGTGGCGCACGGGCGAGTGGGCGCGCGATGCAAAGGTGAAGGAATTTTTAGGTTTTGAAGTAGAGCAGCCTTTGATCGGGTTTATTTATATTGGTTACCCTGAGTTTGTAGCGGCACCCGCGCCGAGACCCTCATTTGAGGATAGAACGGTTTGGATGGAGTGATCCAGTAATCGGTGGTCAACGAACAGTGTTCAGTAAAAGAGCGACAGGCTTTTGTGTCTCGTCGCTCTTTTACTTGTCTACTTGTTTACCTGCTTACTTTTTATCTGTCTACTTTTACATATAGCGGGCAATGGCCATGAAGATCACGGCAAGGATGAGTGTCGCAGTAGTCACTGTCGAGTAAGTTCCTTGTTGTTTTTGGATGGTTTGCATGCGAGTAAGTTGATCTGAGGTGGGTTTGCCCTGGATCTGTGCGCCCAACTGCGCCATGGCTTTGGTCGCCCTGCCGAACAGCATGCCTGCTACGAAGCCGATCAGCGCGAAGCCTGCGCCGATGCTCAGCCCGGTCGCGAAATCCGAGCGGAACCAGGCTGATCCTGCACGTCCATCCAGCCAGAACAGGATCAGACCTGCAAGGATGCTGGAGCCGGATGCAGCCGACATGCGGTTGCTGAATTTCAAATTGTTCATTAAATGCCCGATGAATTTTTGTCCCGACTCGCCCATTGCAGCAATACTGGGACCGACAAAGAAGGTCATGACCAACGATCCGCCAACCCAAAATACTCCAGCTCCGATGTGAATGATACGGAGCAGCCAAATCAGGTACGTCATTTTGTCTCTCTCCTTTGGTAATCTGAATTCGGACATAATAACACTGAATTTGGGCGGAAGCAAATTCGATGATCGTGTAAGGAGTATCCTGCCTGGTTCATCTCATTACCAGGTGAATCAATGTCTGTTGCAAATGCTCAAAACACGATTACACAAGTTCTGGCTGCCTGGGATGGTGTCTCCACTGCAGCGCATCGTTTCGGCGGCGTGGAATATCGGCTGGGTGCGCGGGAGATTGGTCATATTCACGGCGATCATCTTGTAGATATTCCGTTTCCCAAAAAGGTGCGCGATGAGATCGTAGGTGCAGGGCTTGCCGAGCCTCATCACATTTTGCCGGAGACGGGCTGGGTCAGTTTTTATTTACAGGAAGAAGGGGATGTGCAAAAAGCAATCGAGCTTTTACGACGTTCGTATGAAATTGCAGTCAAGCAAAAAGGACCGCGCCAGGCTAACTCTTCGCAAGATTTTCCATAGCCTGTTTGGCCAAAGTGTGCAGCTCCCGGTCTGCACGGTTCGTGACGATTTGCTGCAAAGCCGGCAGGGCGCGCTGGTCTTTCAATTTTCCCAACGACTGGATGACTTGTTTCTTCACTTCACGCTCAGGGTCATCCAACATTTCCAGCAGGATCGGTGTGACACGCGTATCTCTGATCGTAGATAGTGCCTCGACCGCATGGATGCGAATCCACATTTCGGGATGACTCAGCGCCTCGACCAGCACCTCCAGGGCAGGCGCGCCAAAATGAGCCAGGGCCTCCGCGGATGCCTTTCCCACTTCATGATGCATGTCGTAAAGCGCGATGCTGAGCGGCTCGATGGCACGCGGATCACCCAACCTGCCGAGCAGGATCGCGGCAAACTTGCGGACCGCGCCTTCTTTGTCCCGCAGCACCTCGATCAATGGCTTGACGGCGTTCGTGCCCATCTTTGCAATGGCAGACAGGAGATCGTCGGCAGCATATTCACGCTCGTACCACCAATAGGAATCGTGCAGAGCTTCCAGCAAATATGGGAGCACCGCAGGATGGCCCGTATTCCCCAAGCCTCGGGCGGCGGCCTGGCGAACTTCAATTTTGGGGTCATCCAGGAGTACGTTTGTGATCTCGTCGAAGGTGCTCGGGTCTCTGAAGTATGCCAGCGCCAGGCAGGCTGCGCTGCGGACTTCATCTTCCTCATCCTTCAACGCCTGCAGCAACGGCGGGACGGCCCGGATGTCACCGATCTGTCCCAGGGCCGCGGCTGCCCGTGCCCGGACCGTAAAATATTCCCCTTTCAACGCTTCTAACAGGGCGGGCACGGCATTGTAGTCTTTGCTAATGGCAAATACTTCCGCCACGCGCGCACGCAGAATCGGGTGCGCGGTCGTAAGGGTTTTGACCAGCAATGGAGTGGCGGATGGAATGGAGGCCAGGATCCACTGATAGTATGGAAGCAGGCTCGACTCTTTAGCCTGGAGCGCCTCGACGAGAAGCGGCACGGCATCTTTCCCGATCCGGATCAAGTCTTGCGCGGCGCGCTCGCGTTTGGTCACATCCGCAAGTTGAGCGATCAGTCGTTTGGCCTCGCCTTGTTTGGACCCAATGAACCAATCCATACCGCTATTTTACTGTGAAGTAGATAGGATTTGACAGAAAAGTGGACGGAAAATCTCTGATATAATCTCTCACTTGAGAGAGTAGAGTGCATCGTGGCGCTTGTAGCGCCATGTTGTTTTGTCTGTACCTTGCTATCATACATAATTTTGGGAGTAGAGATGAAGAAGGACCAACTGGTTGATTTGTATCATCAAATGGTGCTGATTCGCCGTGTGGAAGAACGCGGCGCAGAACTGTACCAGGCCGGCAAGATCGGCGGGTTCATGCACCTGTACATTGGACAGGAAGCTGTCTCGACGGGTTTGATCGCGGCGCGTGAGCCGCGTGACCGTGTGATCACGGCGTATCGTGATCATGGTGTAGCCATCAATTGTGGCATTCCAGTTAACGAAGTGATGGCTGAGTTGCTGGGTAAGGCAACGGGAATGTCGAAAGGCAAGGGGGGATCCATGCACATGGCAAGCGTCGAAAAGAATATGTGGGGTGGGCATGCCATCGTGGGCGGTCATCTGCCAATTGCCTCAGGATTTGCAGTGGGCGATCAGTATGCCAAAAACGACAATGTCACCATTTGTATGTTTGGCGATGGGGCGACTAATATCGGTTATTTTCATGAAGCGTTAAATCTTTCCAAGGCCTGGGGCTTACGCGTGCTCTGGGTCTGCGAGAACAACAAGTACGGAATGGGGACCGCTGTCGAGCGGGCCTCTGCTGTTCTGGATATCCAACAGAAAGCGGAAGGCTATGCCATGAAGAACAGCCAGGTGGACGGAATGGACGTGATGAAGGTCTACGAGGCTGCGCAGGAAGCGATCAACTATGTTCGTACGGAGAGCCAGCCCTATCTGCTGGAAGTGATCACGTATCGTTATCGCGGACACTCCATGGGCGACCCGGAGCGTTACCGCAAACCGGAGGAAGTGAAGAAGTGGCAGGAAAACGATCCGATCGGCATTTTCCGCAAGCACTTATTGGAAAAGAAGACGGTCAGTGCAAAGGCTCTTGATGAGATCGATGCCCAGGTGGAAGAGGAAGTGAACAAGGCGGTTGAATTTGCCGAGTCCTCCCCCGAACCGGCGATGGAAGAGTTATTCACGAATGTTTATGTGGAATGAGGAAGTAAACAGGTACACAAGTACACAATTTGGCACTTGTCTGTAGATTACTTGTTTACGTGTCTACTTGTGTACGTTTGCTGCAACACACAAGGAAACTAAAATACTATGGCTAAGATAACCATGCGCGAGGCGATCTCGCAAGCACTGATGGAAGAAATGGACCGCGATCCCGCCGTCTTTATTCTGGGTGAAGAGGTAGGCGTGTGGGGCGGTACCTATGCCGTCACCAAAGGTTTTTATGACAAATATGGCCCCGAGCGTATCAAGGATACACCGATCGCAGAGAACGCGATCATCGGCGCGGCCATCGGCGCGGCCATGGTGGGACAGCGCCCGATCGCAGAATTGATGACGATCAACTTTGCCTTCTCGGCGATGGATTACATTGTCAACCAGGCGCCGAAACTGCATTACATGTTTGGTGGGCAGTTCAAAGTCCCGATGGTGATCCGCGCGGTGGGCGGTGGTGGGCGTCAGCTGGGCGCAACGCACTCACAAACCCCCGACGCGATCTTTGCACACTTCCCGGGTCTCAAAGTGGTATCGCCAGGAACGCCGGAAGATGCTAAAGGATTGCTCAAAGCCTCCATCCGGTCGGATGACCCGATTTTGTTCATCGAGCACGCGACCATGTACCAGGTACGCGGTGAGGTTCCCGATGGCGAATATCTCATCCCGATCGGTAAATCCAAAGTGCAGCGCGAAGGCAGTGACGCTACCATCGTGACGTATTCCAAGGGGCTTGAGCTTTCCCTGAAGGCCGCGGATGAACTTGCCAAAGAAGGCATCGAAGCGGAGATCGTTGACCTGCGCACACTGCGCCCGCTCGATATGGAGCCCGTGCTGGAGTCGTTCAAGAAGACCAATCGTGCTGTCATCGTGGAAGAGGGCTGGAAGTCTTACGGCGTCGGTTCTGAAATTGCGAGTCGGATTTATGAAGAGGCGTTCGACTACGTCGATGCGCCAATACTTCGTGTGGCGCAAAAAGAAGTGCCGCTTCCCTATAACCGTACGCTCGAACAGGCTGCGCTCCCGCAGGTGCCTGACATCGTCGCGGCGGTGAAGGAGGTTTTGAAATAATGGCAGAGACAATTTCCA
>DASTJG010000670.1:0-8316 GCA_035716785.1 Anaerolineales bacterium | reverse complement strand
TGCGATGGATCATATAGAAGCAGCCCGTCTTCTGTCTGGTTGGCGGGGATGCCTGCTTTCTCTACCCGCGCAATCACTTCGTCCAGCGCGTTCTGGTCGGGCAGCTCTACGGCGAAGTGACGCAGGCCGAGTGCATCGGCGGGCGGTGGAGGGGCGCCCTCACCCTGCCAGGTGTTCAGCCCGATGTGATGGTGGTATCCGCCTGCCGAGACGAACGCCGCGCGGAAGGATTTCGCCACGCCCATCACGTCAAAACCAAGGACACCGTGGTAAAAACCCACTGCCTCATCTATATCGCGGACATGCAGATGGATGTGCCCAACACGCGTCTCGGGCGGGATGGGGATATCAAAACGATCCTCCTCTTTCAGGTGCTTCAACAATGCATCCACATCCAGCGGCTCGCGTCCATCGCTTAAGGAGCCGTCTGTGCGGCGGGTTTCGAAGACACCGTTTGCCATGGTCCATGTGCCGTCTTCAGGAGACTCCGCATACAGCTCGATGCCATTCCCCTCCGGGTCGTCCAGATAGGTCGTTTTTGTCATGATGTGATCGGTGGGATAGTTTGGATATTTCAACACAAACAGCCGTGCGATTGCCCGCGCCAGCTCGCGGCGATTTGGGAACAACACCGCAAAGTGATATAAGCCTGTCACACCGCGATATCTTTTTAAATTTGGTTCTTCGGTCACGCGTAGTAAATCTGCTCCACCGGCTCCCAGCCCGGCTTTATTTCCATCGCGCCAGTGCAGTTGAAAACCAAGCACCTGCTGGTAGAACGTGAGCTGATTTTCAAGGTCCGCCACCTTGAGTGAGACAGTTCCGATTTTCGTGGCGGGGTGGATGGAAAATTCTGTTTTGGTTTCTGAGTTCGATAAAGCGTTCATTAAATATTCGTCTCCTAATGGTTCTAAAGGCAGCACCGGTCAGTATATGGATCAGTGGTGTTTCATCAATTTCCCGTATTTCAAAATTTGTCGCACGAGTGCTCCTTTGTTCCTGTGCGGATAGGGTTTATTGGCCGGAACGGACACATTCAGAAATGAGCACAACGGTTCCCATCCATGTTTGGCCTCAAAGATCAGCAGACGTTCCTTTGGCACAATTCGCTTTACCTCTTCGATATGTTTTTGGAACACTGCCACGGCATGGGCTTTGTCTTCCAATTTGTTGTGAAAGATGCCCTCCCAAATTCCCTTTTCCATGGCGTTGAGAAACCGATGTGCCGAAGGAAGGATGCGCGTGAACCGCCCGAAAAATCCTCTTCCAGCCTGATAGAGAGTATTCATGACACTCCTATGCCAGCTCTCGGGGTCACGAACAGTAAGGATGATTTTCGATTCCGGATAGACTGCCATCAAATCTTTGTAATAGGCAGCTACGGGCCAATCCGTTGCAGATTGGTACCCTCTGAACAGAGTCTCCCAATCTGCCCTGCCGCCCTCCATAATTTCTGCCCAATGCTTCAGATGAGTAGGGTTCTTCACCACCTCTTCCATGTGATAGCATCTGCCAAAACCCAATTGTTCCAATGCAGATTTGAGAGAGCGTGTCCCCGTTCGACCAAAACCTGCTCCAATCACCTTCAATGCCATTTGTCCTCCTGAATTGGATACCTGTTATCAGTAAGGCATAGACAACGTGGTACTGGATTTGCTTTCCTTCTAGAATCCCAACCTCTCCTTGACAAGGACCATCGTAATGCGGCCGGGGCGGATTTCATTATTGACAATCAATATTTTGTTAATACTGGTACCTGTCTTATAAAGCTGTTGCATATGGACTTCCTCGAGCGGATAGCAGTATTCCCGAATACGACGCAAGCCTTCATTAAGATCCTTGACAATCTTTTGCGCGCCAACGACCCAGACCACTTTGCCAGCGCCTGAGGCGTAAGGACCCAGCTGACTGCCCGTCTTCGAGGCGATCAGCACCTGGCCATCCTCCGTCACGGCATGGACACTGCCCGCAGCATAATCGGGCGCGCCGCCCAATTTGCGGATCTCACGCCCCTGGGTCGCGCGGTTCATGGCAAACATTTTGGGACGCAGAGCCTTGAAACGCCCTGATTGATCGATCTCGTCCTTAATGCCAAGCGTTTCCAATGTGACCGAGGCCCCGAGAAAGACTTCTGACCCTTCCGGAACCAGTTCGAAGAAAATACGCTTTGCTTCTTCAGCGTTTTCGGCAACGACAGCCTGGATTCCATTGGCTTCCAGTGCTTTGACGGTACGTTCCATCTGGTCGTAGCTTGCCAGCTTCGCAAATTCCTGATTAGGAACTAATTCGGAAACAGATGACTGCGGTTTAAACATGGTTTGTGTCTCTTTCTTACAAGTGTTAACGATTCACCTGTACAAACGTGCGGGAATTCTTCTCAACCCAATATCTTGATCGCGCTGCCCCAGTTTGTGCCAAGCGTGCCCTGGATAACGATATGCAGAAGCTGCATCGCTTCGATCTGACGGGCGCGGTTCAAAGGACCGGTATCGATGGGACGCAGGCCGCCATCCTTCGCCAGCTGCGCGACCTTGCTCTTCGCGTCCGCGTCGTCGCCGGCGATGAATACGTCAAGCGGCTGGCCCGCCACCTGTCCCGCGAGCAGCGTACCTGCATAGGTCGTGTTGAACGCCTTGACCACTTTTGTTCCAGGAGCCGCCGCTTTTGCTACCTCTTCTGCCGAGGAGGAATCGGGCGCGGTGGCGAGTCCATCATAGGTGGAGTTCAACGGGTTGGCAATGTCGACAACGACTTTGCCCGCCAGTTTTGCTCCCAGTTGTTTCACGATCTCGATGTTCGTGCCATACCAGACGGCCAGCACGACCACGTCTCCAAGTTGTGCATTACCCAGGCTTGCTGCTGACACCTGCGCAGCACTCTTTGCGGAAGCCTTTACATCTGCGGCGGTCTTTTCAGCAACTTCGGGGTTTGCATCCACAAAGGTCACCGAGTGACCACCTGCTATGGCGCGAGTTCCAATCCCGCGCCCCATATTCCCAGCTCCAATAATTGTTACGTTCATTTCGTGCTCCTTTTGATTTGAATTTGTTATGAGAAAAGTACCCAGCGCCCAATGACCACAAACACAGAGAGCGCGAGCAATACGGTATTCATGGGAATGACGTTATATTCCTTCTTAGGCAAATGCTCGGTAAAAATAGCCAGCAACTGGATCAATGTGAGTCCGATGGCCGCGAGAACGGTCAGCCAGGGCAGAACCCCGGTTACCAGCGGCAGAATAAGCCCGAGTGCGCCGAGCAGCTCCGAGGTCCCAACGAAGCGGATGAAACTATCTGAACGATTCTTTGCCCAGGGAAGCATTTCTTTGACTTTTGCAGTTTGGAATGTCTTCATCATCCCTGCCATGCCATACATGGCCGCCAATAAAATTTGAACGATCCATAATGCAACGTTCATCTTGACTCTCCTTCGTTTGAGTGATAATATACAGTTGTGTTCTAAACAACAGATGTTGTCTAATTTACCTTCCTTACCTGTTCAGGTCAACCATCAAATCAGAGAAATTGTCGACTAAGCAACAATGGAGCAAAAATGTCGTCCAACCCAAAAGAAGAAAAACTGGATCCCCGCGTCAAACGGACCCGCAGCCTGATCCTGCGATCCTTTGAAGCGCTCCTCGCCGAGAAGGGATTCGAATCCATTTCGGTCCAGGATGTGACCGACCGGGCCGAGATCAACCGCGCCACGTTCTACGCGCACTTTTCCGATAAATATGACCTGCTCGACCGTACGATCAGCCAGATGTTCAGGCAGGAGATCGAAAAACGGACGCTGAATGCCTGTCATTACACGCCTGAGAATCTGCGCAATTTGATCCTGGCAGTTTGTGACTTTCTCTCGCATGTGCACAGCGACTGCGCCCAGCCTCACCAGCAATTTGAGTCGCTCGTGGAAGGGACGATCAAGAAAAAGATCTTTGAATTGCTATCGCACTGGCTGGCGCAATCGGAGTCGCGCGTCCCTGCAGAGATCCCCGCGACCGTGGCCACCTGGGCGATCTATGGATTGGCGTCTTTATACAGCCACACTAAGAAACGTCCACCGCTCGAAAAATTTGTAGATGAAGCCCTGCCGCTGGTTGCCGTGAACCTGGAACAGTTTGCGTAGAGTTAGAAGGTTGATTGTCAACATCCGAAGCAAACCAGCTTCGGATGTTTTATTGCATTGGTTTGACAGGGAGAGGTTCTCGGTTATAATTCAGTCACTGAATTTTGGACCCCTAAAGTACCGTGTATGGAATCAGCTAACGAAGAATACCGGGAGCTTACCCTCCTCGAAAATATCGAAAGCGACCCTGACGTCAACCAATCTACGCTTGCTACACAGCTTGGTGTGGCAGTTGGAACGGTGAACTGGCATCTCAAACGCCTGATCGCCAAAGGCTATGTTAAGGTTAAGCGTGCCGAGCGCAAGAAGCTGCGTTATATCATCACGCCTGAAGGGATCGCCATGCGCGCCCGCCTGGCAGTAGATTATGTCGAGCGGTCTTTTGCCATTTACCGAAAAACCCGTCAGCGCGTGAACGAATATCTTTCCCAGGTGAAAGCTGCAGGGCATGATCGTGTACGGATTGTCGGAAAAGGTGATGTAGCGGATGTTTGCCGCCTGACCTGCCTGGAACAGGGTGTCACTGTGGTCAACGACAAAGACGCGCCGGTCTTGCTGGTGGAGGGATTCAAGGTTCTGTTACAGATGGAGGAAAAGTCATGAGTGATCGCCATGTGTTGATCACGGGAGGCGCGGGGTATATCGGCTCGCTCCTGACCTCGGAACTGCTCCGCGCAAATTGTCGTGTCACTGTCCTGGATTCCCTGCTCTTTGGCGGCGAATCGCTGGTCCCGTTTTTACATCATCCCAATTTCCATTTTGTCAAAACAGATGTGACCGAGCCGCGTGCCGTAAAAGATGCTCTCAAAGATGGATGGCAGAAACCTGACGCCATTGTCCATCTTGCCGCGATCGTTGGCTTCCCTGCCTGCCAGGCTGTGGGCAGGCAGGTAGCGTGGCGGTACAACGTCGAGGCAACGAAACTGGTCTTTGACCAGGCGGTAGATGCAGGCGTGGAACGATTCGTATTTTCATCCTCCTACAGCAATTATGGATTATCAACCGATGGCAAGCCGGTCACGGAAGAGTCCACGTTAAATCCACAATCGATCTATGCAGAGACAAAGATCGCCTCAGAAGAGTTTCTGCTCACGCAAAAAGAAGCTTCTTGCGCGCCCTTGATCTTTCGCTTTGCAACCTTGTATGGAATTTCACCCCGCACACGCTTCGATTTGATCGTCAATCAATTTGTGCTGGAGGCGTTCACAAAACGCGAGTTGATCATTTATCAGCGCGGCTACTCACGTTCATTTGTCCATATCCGGGATGTGGTCCGCGGCGTGATCCTGGGACTGGAAGCCGAGCGCTCGAAGATCTGTGGGGAGATCTTCAATCTTGGCACAGATCACGGAAATTATTCGAAGGATGATATCGTCCGGCTGGTTCTCAAGCGTATGCCGGAGACAACGGTCGAATACAAAGACCTGACCTTCGGCGGTGATATGCGCGATATCACTGTCTCGTTTGCCAAGATCAAGAAGGTGCTTGGCTTTGATACAACGCTCGACGTGGACGACGGCATTCGCGAGTTGCTGTTCGCGTTGAAGGCGGGGATCATTCGCAATCCCAATGATGAAAAATACAGGAACGCGCAGTTCATAGTTCAATAGGTTAGGAGAGTTATGGCTGAAAACTTTTGGCAGGATAAACGCGTCATTGTGACCGGTGGAGCAGGTTTTCTGGGTTCATTTGTGATCGAAAAATTGAAGCAGCGCGGCGCAACCGATATTTTTATCCCACGGATTGAAGAGTACAACCTGGTTGACCCGAATGATATCCATCGTTTGTATGCAGATACGTTGAAGGGTGTTGACCCAAAGAATGTGGTCATCATTCACCTCGCAGCCAACGTTGGCGGCATCGGTGCCAATATGGAACATCCTGCGGACTTCTTCTACGACAATCTGATGATGGGCGTGGAGTTGATGCACCAGGCCTACAAGAACGGCATCGGCAAATTTGTTGCGATCGGAACCGTGTGCGCCTATCCCAAGTTCACCCCGGTTCCTTTTAAAGAAGATGATCTGTGGAATGGCTATCCTGAAGAGACTAATGCTCCCTACGGGCTCGCCAAGAAAATGATGCTGGTCCAGGCCCAGGCCTACCGCCAGCAGTATGGCTTCAATGCCATTTTCCTTCTGCCGGTGAATTTGTACGGGCCGCGCGACAATTTCAATCCGCGCTCCTCCCACGTCATCCCGGCATTGATCCGCAAGGCGATGGAGGCCTGTAACCGTGGCGACAAGGAAATGCCTGTCTGGGGCGATGGTTCCCCGACGCGCGAGTTTTTATACGTGGAAGATGCCGCGGATGGGATCGTTACTGCCGCTGAAAAATACAACGGCGACCTGCCTGTCAATCTTGGCTCCGGTTATGAGATTTCCATCAAAAACCTGGCGGAAATGATCGTCCGGATGACCGGCTTCGAAGGCAAGCTCGTCTGGCAGACAGAAAAGCCCAATGGTCAGCCCCGCCGCGGACTCGATGTCTCGCGTGCGAAAGCCCTCTTCGGCTGGAGCGCGCAGGTCCCCTTCGAGGAAGGTATGCGCCGGACCATCGAGTGGTTCAAAGTGAATCGAGACAAGATTAAATAGCGTCATTGCGCCTGCTCCAGCCGCCGTCCTCGGCGGCGGGGACGCCGCCTAGAGCCGGATAGTTATGACCGAACTCATAAAACACGAACCTACCACGATCTACATCAAACCCTCCAGGGGGCTTGCCGCGCTCAATCTGCGTGACCTGTGGATTTACCGCGAGCTGGTCTTCTTCATGGTGTGGCGCGACGTAAAGGTGAAGTACAAACAAACCCTGCTCGGTATGGCCTGGGCGGTCATCCAGCCTGTGATGACGATGCTGGTTTTTACGTTTGTGTTTGGGGGCATCGCCAAGGTCGCGACGGATGGCATTCCCTATCCCATCTTTTCGTTTGCAGCGTTGTTACCCTGGGGATTGTTCGAGGTCGCCCTCAATCAGGGCAGCCGCTCGCTCGTTGCCCACAATAATATGGTGACAAAGATCTACTTCCCGCGTCTGATCCTGCCGATTGCCTCTGTGTTTGCCGGGATGGTGGACTTTGTCATTGCCTTCGTGATCTTGATCGTTCTGATGGTCTATTACCGAATGCCGCCAGCCTATGAACTGCTGTGGACGCTTCCCTTCTTTATTCTCCTGGCAATTGTGACGGCTCTGGGCGTGGCACTCTGGCTCTCGGCGATCAATGTAAAGTATCGCGATGTCAATCAAGCTCTGCCTTTTCTGACGCGCTTCTGGTTGTTCATCACCCCCATCGCATATTCTTCGGACATCATTTCAGAGAAATGGCAGGTGTTGTATTCCCTCAACCCGATGGCCGGTGTGGTGAACGGTTTCCGCTGGGCGCTGCTTGGCACGGGGAACGGACCGGATATTGGTCTATGGGTTTCGGTCACCATTTCCATTTTGATTTTTATTTCCGGACTTTTCTATTTCCGCAGCATGGAAAAGACGTTTGCAGATACTATCTAGGAACCAGGCGTCAGGTATCAGGTGCCACGTCGCCTGACACTTGACACTTGACACCTGACACTTATGACAATAGCAATCAGTGTAAAACACCTCGGGAAACGATATCAGATCGGTGCGGCAGAGACGAAGTTCCGCTATAACATGCTGCGCGATGTGCTTGTGGATACCGTCTATGCGCCTGTGCGGCTGGCGAAGGCTCTGGTGGGGAAATCGGACCGCAGGACTAACCAGAATTTCGTCTGGGCGTTGAAGGATATTTGCTTCGACCTCGAAGAGGGCAGGGTGCTGGGGATCGTGGGGCGCAACGGTGCAGGCAAAAGCACATTGCTCAAGATCCTGTCGCGTGTCACCGAACCGACGGAAGGCACAGTCTCTGTGCGTGGACGCGTCGGTTCGCTGCTCGAAGTGGGGACGGGCTTTCATCCCGAATTAACCGGTCGCGAGAACATCTACATGAACGGCGCGATCCTGGGAATGAAGCGAACGGAGATCGACAAGAAGTTCGATGAGATGGTCGATTTCTCCGAAGTTGGCCAATTTATTGATACGCCGGTCAAGCGTTATTCCTCTGGCATGTATCTGCGGCTGGCGTTCGCGGTCGCGGCGCATCTTGAGCCGGAGATCCTCGTGGTGGATGAAGTGCTCGCCGTGGGCGACGCGGAATTCCAGCGCAAGTGCCTCGGC
>DASTJG010000669.1:0-7152 GCA_035716785.1 Anaerolineales bacterium | reverse complement strand
CACAGGAAGCAGCCGAGATCACGGAAGTCGTTGATCCCATGTGGTGTCCTGAGGGAGTTTCGCCGGGCGGCGCAGGGTGTACCACCAATTTCCCTTCGATCAGCGACCTGCTCAACGATATGGTGACGAATACTGCCTCTTATACACAGAATGGGGTAATTTACTTCACTGTAAACCCGGGCACAGGGGTATTCGAATTATCTCCAACGACTCTCCCCGGTGGTGATTTTGACACGCTCAAACCTTACAACCTGACCCTTCAAGGCGGCTGGAACGGAAGCAGCGTTTCGCCTGCCTTCGCCGGTCAGACCAACTTCGGGAGCAACCCAATCATCATTGGCACATCCACCAATCCCTGGGTCGGCAGTGTCACACTCGAAGACATTGCCTTTAATGGTGTTTCTACTGCAAACGCGCTCACTGTGTACACTACAACTGGCAACATCGCTTTAGATAACGTCGATGTTACAAATCAGGCGGGTGGAAATTACACTGCATTGCTTGATTCGGATGATGGTAACATCACTGTACAAAATGGGAGCAGATTTGACGGCGACAACACTACAAGCCAGGGCTTTTCTGCTACCACGAACACAGGCGAAATTACCATCACTGGTGCAGTGGGACCAACTAATAATGTCACTCAGAATTTCATCTGGTTCGTCCAATCCGGGGGCGCCGGCGGGAACGGCGCGACACTCAGCGCTCCAGTCATTAGCTTGTCTTATGTATTAGCAGACAACAATGACGGCAATGGTCTGGTCATCTCCAATGCGTCGCTCGCAGAGTTGTACGCTATCGCGGCAATCCGCAACGGCGAGAATGGTATTTTCTTTTCGAATTCAGAACTCATTAACATGACGGAAGTGTATGCCGGGTATCAGAATGGGACTCAGGATCAGGGCAATGGTCTTTCCGGCATGTTGATCAACGGGACAGGCTCGACGATTGCCAATATGAACGGCGGCGCGCTCCAGAACAATGGGCGGTATGGCATCGAGATCTATAATGGCAATCTGTTTATTCAGGCGCCTCCTCTCTGCCCGACTACCGGGCCCACCATCAATACATTGGGATGCTATAACGTTACACCCTCCACCGATACTACGGTGCCTGTGATTACACCTAGTGTCAGTGGCACTATGGGCGCAAACGGGTGGTACATCGGCAACGTATCTGTGACCTGGTCTGTCTCCGACCCGGAGTCCGGCATCTTTTCTTCCAGCGGTTGTACGCCATCAACCCTGAGCACGGACACTGCCGGTGTGACGCTGACATGCTCGGCTACCAACGGCGTCGGTCTTTCGAATTCGGCTTCGGCAACGGTTAAGATCGACCAGACAGGTCCAACCATTACATATACCAGTCGCACAGTGCCGAGCGGCAGCTGGACCAACACAGACGTGACCGTGAACTGGTCCTGCACCGATACAACCTCCGGCCCTGTCGCTGCCAGCGTCAGCCAGACCGTGATGACAGAAGGTGCGGGGCAGTCCGCCACGGGCGTATGCACGGATAACGCCGGGAACACAGCTTCCGATACACAGGGCGGGATCAACATCGACAAGACGGCGCCTTCGCTGAATCTGCCAGCGGACATCACCGCTGAAGCGACCTCGGCCTCCGGCGCAGTTGTCGGCTACTCTGCTTCCGCAACAGACAACCTCGATGGAACGGTATCGGCGAATTGTTCTCCCGCCTCTGGCTTCACCTTCCCGCTCGGGACAACTCCCGTCAGTTGTTCCGCCATCGACGCGGCCGGGAACATGACTGCAGACAGCTTCCAGGTCACTGTTCAGGATACAACTCCTCCAACACTCAGCCTGCCGGGAACTATCAATGCCACTACATCAACTACATCCGCAGTTGTAACGTACTCTGCTTCCGCCACAGATGCAGTGGACGGCTCTGTTGCAGTGAACTGCTCGCCTGCCTCCGGCTCCGCCTTCCCACTTGGACCGACCACCGTCAATTGTTCGGCAACGGATGCACAAAGCAATACCAGCAATGGCAGCTTCATCGTGAATGTCCAGAATACAGAAGGCCCGACCATCACAGTGCCCGCGGATATCACTGTCGAGGCGACGAGCGCTTCCGGCGCGTCGGTAAGCTATTCTGCCTCCGCCACCGATCTGGTAGATGGTTCTGTGTCGGTGAACTGCACGCCTGCTTCCGGCTCCACCTTCCCGCTGGGGACAACCTCTGTCACTTGTTCTGCAACCGATTCGGACAGCTATACCAGCACGGCAGGATTCCAAGTCACTGTGGAGGATACGACAGCGCCGAGTATTTCATCTGTTGCTGACATCACCGTCACGAGCAGCAGCGCAGCCGGGATGGTTGTAAACTACACCAGTCCATCCGCTTCAGATGTTGTGGACGGCCCTGCTCCGGTGAATTGCTCGCCTGTCTCCGGCTCTACTTTCCCACTCGGGACCACGATAGTCACTTGTACTGCGACAGATTCTGCAACCAACACTGCTTTCAGCACATTCAACGTTCAGGTCAACCTGGCCAGTACACCTTCGACGCCAGGCTCTTCGAACTCATCTTCGAATTCAAAGCCAAACAAGCCCGTGGTCAACATCCCTGTGACGGGTGGAGGAGTGGTCAATCTCAAATGCAATAGCGTGTTTACGGTATTCGGAGTCAAACTCTCCTTCCAGAACCTGTGTGATGGTCAGGCCAAACTGACCCACGTCAGCACCAATAACATGCCCGGTGTGCTACCCGATGGTTTCTCCTTTGTAATGGGATTGGATGTGGATATCCTCATCAAAAACCAAATCATCGAGAACCTGCCGGATGGAACCAGTATTCAAATGGACTTCCCCATTTTGGGCGGCTCCAGCGATCAATTCGCAGTTCTCCACTGGAATGGCAGCCAATGGGTCGAAGTATCGCCTCAAACGGGTGATGCCCAGAGCTTTTACCAGATACTCACGACAGATGAGACCGGTATCTTCGTCCTGGTCAAAAAATAGAAACCAAAGAACTCCTTTTGCATGGAGGGACGGCAATTGCCGTCCCTCCACTTTTTAAAGCTATAGGCCTTTTTCAGGCTGATACGTGCCGCTGGTATAATTAGATGATTTTTGTCCATTTTCCACTCACAAGCGCAACCACTCGGCACAAATGTTTTCTGCATGCAGGCTATACGCCGTCCATGGTGGAAGAAAACTACAGATTATCCTGAATGAAACATCTTGCACAGGCATTCTCGATCAAACCCGGTGAAGGTCGAATGGCTTTCCCTGTGGCTGGCATAATGCTGGTCACAGCATTCGGCGCGGCGTTGGGCGGGACCGGCATCGAAGCGTTGTTCTTTGCGCGCTTCGGCGTGGAGTACCTTCCCTACATGTTCATCGGACTGGGGATCACCAGCATGGTCATGTCGTTTGGCGTGACCGCGGCATTGGGAAGCCTTCCACGCCGAGTGCTGTATATGGCCATTCCCTTATTCCTGGCGGGTATTCTGATCGCAGCGCGCCTGGCATTGTTTACCGGGCTGAACGGGTTGTACCCGGCGTTGTGGCTCGGGAAAGAAATTCTCAATTCGCTGATCGGAGTTCTGATCTGGGGGATTGCCGGAGCCGTCTGCGACACGCGCCAGGCAAAGCGTCTTTTTCCGTTATTCAACGCCAGCCGCATCCTCGGGCAGGTCGTGGGCGGGTTCACAACGGGGGCTTTGGTCAGCTGGCTGGGCCTGGAAAATTTACTACTCGCCTGGGCGGGTACATTGCTGCTTGCATTCGTCCTGAGCCGCGCGATTCTACGCCGTTATCCAATTTCATCCACCTCAAAGTCCCGCCAAAAGCAAGACGCTCTCATGCAGGAAATACAGCGCGGCTACCAGTACGTGCGCAGATCTGGTCTCATGCGCTGGATCTCACTGGCTGCGATTCTATTCTCCATGCTTTATTTTTCGATCTCGCTGCCTTTTTCGCGCGCTGCCACGGAACAGTATGCCAGCGAAGAAAACCTGGCTGCGTTCCTTGGACTCTTCAATGGTCTCAGCACCGCAGCGGCGTTCCTCGTTTCCTTATTCCTTGCGAACCGCCTTTTTGCACGCTTCGGTATCATGCTCTCTCTGCTGATCTTTCCGATCATCTATCTGATTGGTTTCGCCAGTCTTGCGTTCTTCCCCGTCTTCGCCATCGTCGTTTCATTTCGCTTTGTCCAGATGCTCTGGCTCTCCGGTATTGCCGATCCGGCCTACCAGGCCATGTTCAATGTGGTGCCTCCGGAACGCCGCGATCAAGTGCGTGCATTTATCGAAGGAACACCACAGCAGGCAGGCACATTTCTCGCGGGTGCAATCCTCATCGTCGGCGAGCAAAACCTTGCACCGCAACAACTGTATCTCATTGGTCTGTTCGCCGCGGCGGTGTGCACGTTTGCCATTGCTCAGGCGCGCCGCGGTTACAGCAATGCCCTGATCGAGGCGTTACATGCTGGCAATCCGCATATTTTTTACAGTGAAGAAGAACCCTTTGGCGGTTTCAGGCAGGACGCCGCGGCGATCCAGCTTGTGCTGAACGGGCTGGCGGATCCGGACCCGATCACCCGTCGAATTTCCGCGGAGATCCTCGAACACCTTTCCCTCCCTGAAGCAGAGGAAACGCTGCTTCGTGGATTAAGCGATCCGGATCCGTTGGTTCGCGCCGCGTGCCTGCGCGCCCTGACGCGTGCCAAAGCGACCGGGGCTCTGGAGAAGATCGCAGCCACTTTGCAGGATCCCGAGCCGGACGTCCGTTTCGAGGCGGTGGCGGCCCTTGCCGCGTTGACCGTTTCCCCGCTCAGCCTCGAACAGGCTTTGACCCCCATGCTGGGCGACCCGGTTTCACGCGTCAGCACCCGCGCCGCATCTGCATTGCTGAACGCAGACCGTCAGGTGGAGAGAGCCCGCTCCTTCCTGCGCTACACCGCGGTCGCGGGCGAACCCCTGGAGCGTGAACACGCAATCATCGCCATAGGCGATTGGGGAGACGAGGAAGCTTTTGCGTTCCTCGTCAACGAACTACGCGATGATGGTCTGCCTGTTCGGATCCGACGCGTGATCCTGACGGCACTGGCAAGTATCGACAGTGCCAAATCAATGCCTGAGCTAGTGCAGGCGCTGGGACACTCTGACTTATCCGTCCGGCAAGCCGCGGCGGAGTTACTGAGCCAAATGAGCGAAAACGCCCTTGCGCCTGTTCTGCTCGCTTTGCAGAATCCGGAACAGGAGGAGGGCGCCCTGCTGGCTCTGCAGAGTCTGCCAGTACCGCCTGTAGAATCCATCGACGAATATGCAAGCCGGGCAGTGTCCCGCGCGCTGGAGTACGATTGCCTGGCGCGTGAAGTCCGGTATACGTTCAAAGATGAGGCAGCAAGTCTGCTGATCGAATCTCTGCAAACCAAGGCAAGCCAGTATGGCATCCGCGCGTTGCGTATCATTGGCTTATTGGGGGATCGTGCCGCCGTGACTCTGGCGGTCGAGTTTCTACAGGCGCCTCATTCCGCACAACGCGCCACTGTGATCGAAACACTTGAATCGCTCAATGCTCATTGCCGAAGGATCATCCAGCCCGTGTTGCGCTTGTGGGAGGAGGAAGCCGCGCCCGCCTCCGTCGGTCCTGTGGATTGGCAGCGATTAATCAGTGATGAAGATGAATGGATCCGCGATTGCGCCCGGTTCGCGGCTCACAAGCTCGGAGAAATAAATATGGAAAATATCTCGACTCTTTCTTTGATGGAGCGGGTTTTGTTTTTGAAACGAGTTCCGCTGTTCGCGAATCTATCCCCGGCAGACATCAAACAGGTGGCGGCGATTGCGCAGGAGCAATCGTTCAGTGATGGCGCAGCGCTCGTGCGCCAGGGGGAGGAGGGCGATGTTATGTTCATTGTCGTTTCGGGAGAGGTCCGCGTGGTGGACACACAGGGAGAGAAAGAGATTGAGCTTGCCCGCCGCCTGCCCGGAGAGTATGTCGGCGAGATGGCACTGATCAGCAAAGAACCGCGCATCGCCAGCCTGATCGCCATCGGGAACGTGCGCGCTTTATGCATCGATCAAAAGAGCTTCGAGGCGCTGCTGCGCGACCGTCCCGATGTGAGCCTGGTTGTCATCCAGGTTTTATGCAAACGGCTCAAGGAGGCATCCAGGAGAATGCACAACCAGGTTTAAAAAGAGAGCCCATCCAGAGGAAGGGCTTGGTTATACAAATCCGTCACATGGACGGAACAGACTCACGTCTGTTTGGCGCCTTCCAACTCCTGAGGCGGAAGCCAAGGATGACCAGAAGGACACCGAAGATCAGTGCATATCCGGCGATGATCCAGATGATGGCGAGACCGCCAGCCGCAGGTTGGACGAAAAGAAGCACACCTAATACGATCGACACGAACCCACCCAGCCCCATGACCCATTCATTCTCGATCTCATCCCGTAGACGAACTGCAGCTGCGATCTCTAAAAGACCTGTGACGATCGCCCAGCCTGCGATCACATAGATCAGCACCAGGCTTGCTAATCCCGGAGAAACCAGAGCAACAATTCCGGCGCCGATGCCCAGCAGACCTTCCAACAGGAATACCCACCAGCGGCGCGAATCCTTTGTTCTGGTCAACCCCGTAACGATGGCTATGACACCATCCACAATTGCATACACGCCAAACATGATGATCAGTGTCAGCCAGGTGATCGCGGGCCATACAAATGCCAACACCCCGAACAAAATTGCTAATACCCCGCGCAAGACCACCAACCACCAATTTCGAGACAACGTCACAACCATTTATCCTGCCTTTCAATCCCATAAAACAAATTCACATTTGTGGAATTAATTAATTGACCTCTTGCGAAAGTCTTTTCGCCACAGAGAACACACCGTTCGGGCCGAGACGGACTGCACCGCGACAGGTGTGTGGCTAGGCAAAGAGGCACTTATGCAAGAGGTCTACTATTTGCACTATTTCATGGCAGCCTGTACATTTACCTGATTTTCAGCCAGCTGCGTCAACTTCTGGTCAGCATCTTTCTCTTCACTGAGCGTCTGACTCAACAGCTCAAACGCCTTCACATAACCCAACTGACGGGCATGGGCGCGTGCCGTTCCATAGGCGGCAATCTCATAATGTTCAACACGTTGAGCCGCTCCGATCAGGGCTGCC
>DASTJG010000668.1:0-11925 GCA_035716785.1 Anaerolineales bacterium | reverse complement strand
TTGAACCTGGGCGCGGATACCTCGGTCAAGTTCTATTATGACCACAAATCCCATTGGACCACCGAGAATCAAAATTCGGTCATTGCCGTGGCTCCCGGTGATTTCCAGTCCGAGCTGGGATGTCCCGGCGACTGGCAGCCGGAATGTCTGCGTTCGTGGCTGCAGGACCCCGATGGAGATGGGACCTACTCCTTTGTCACCGCGCAGCTTCCGGCTGGGAATTACGAAGCGAAAGTCGCCCTCAACGAAAGCTGGGATGTGAATTACGGTCAGGGCGGCGCGCCCGGCGGTGCGAACATCCCGTTCAACGTCCCAACCGACAATGCCGAAGTGACGTTCGAATACAACTCCATCACGCATGTGCTCACCATTGATTCGGGCGGCGGCTTTGGTCTGGATAATGACATCGCCTGGGATGGATTGCGGCATGATTCGCGTGAGCTACTTTATCGTACGCCGGGTGGGGCGGTACCCGCAGCGACGGAAGTCCTGATTCGCTTTCGGACGTTCCACAACGATGTCAGCGGCGTCGCGCTGCGCCTCTACGATGTCAATGCGAATGGGCAGCGTATCGTCCAGATGACGCGCGCTGCGGAGGATGTTTCCTGTTACCAGGCAGACCTCGAGGAATTCACCTGTGACTTCTGGCAGGCCGCGGTTGAGGAAGCAGATCCCAATAACCTCTGGTATCGCTTCATCGTGACCGATGGCACGGACGTCGATTATTATGCCGATAACACGCCCGCGCTCGATGGTGGTCTGGGCGACGTGACCGAGGATGCTGTGGATACCAGCTACGCGCTGATGTTCTACGATCCTTCGTTCAGCGCGCCGGCCTGGGCGGAGAGTGCCAGTATCTACCAGATTTTCCCTGACCGTTTCCGCAACGGGCGTTCCAACAATGACCCGCGGACCGGAGATGTGCGCTACGATGATCCGGTCCTCAAACTCCCGTGGGGTGTCAAGCCGGAGGGCTTTTGCCGCAACTACTCAGATGCCAACACCAATTGTCCCTGGCGCTTCGATGATACGCCTCCCGATTGGAGCCCCACCAAGGAAGGACCGCGCGGGCGCGATTACTTCGGCGGTGATCTGAGGGGTGTGGATCAAAATCTCGATTACCTGCGCGCGCTCGGTGTCAACACTATTTACTTCAACCCGATCTTTGATGCAGGCTCGAACCATTCCTACGACACGCAGGATTACTACAGGATCGATCCGTACTTCGGCACGCAAAAGGACTGGGAGAACCTGGTCAAGCATGCCAAACAACGCGGCATGCGGATCGTACTGGATGGTGTGTTCAACCATCTCTCTTCCGACAGCCCGTTCTTCGACCGCTACCATCACTACCCGGAGGAGGGAGCCTGTGAGTCACTCACCTCTCCATATCGAAGCTGGTTCTACTTCCATGATGTCGCGCCCGGGGCAGGGTTCTGTGTGGGCAGCTCCGGCGAGCCGAACTCCGCCACCTACGATGGCTGGTTCGGCTTCGATTCCATCCCGGTCATCAACAAGTCTTTGCCTGAAGTTCAAGAATACTTCCTGACGAACCCGGATAGTGTTTCGCGTCACTGGTTGAACGCGGGCGCCAGCGGCTGGCGCATGGATGTGATGGGTGACGCCTCCTTCCCGCCCGGCTACTGGGAAACCTTCCGCGGCGTGGTCAAGGAGACGAGCCTCGAGGCGCTGATCGTCAGCGAGACCTGGCAGAAGGACACCACACTCTTGCGAATGGTACGCGGCGACCGCGCCGACACGACCATGAACTACCGTCTGCGCGACGCGGTGGTCGGGCTGCTTGCGCCGCAGGCGTTCGACTCAAAGGGCTTTGCCGATAGCGGTCGCATCATTCTGCCGACGGAATTTGCCGCCCGCATGGAATCCATTCGCGAGGATTATCCGGATGCGGCTTACTACTCCTTGATGAACCTGCTGGATAGCCACGACACCGAGCGCATCCGCTGGACATTGACTCCCGGGCAGGAGACGACTGCCGAGAAGGAAGAGGAAGCTGCGAACGTCGCCGAAGGGAAGCAGCGCCAGCGCCTGGCTTCTCTGATCCAGTTCACCGTCCCCGGCGCGCCAACCGTCTTCTACGGCGATGAAGTCGGCCTCACCGGCGACGACGACCCGGATGATCGCCGCACGTATCCCTGGCTGGATCGAGGCGGTGAGCCAGATAAATCCCTCTTCCTGCATTATTTTGTGTTGAATACACTTCGGCGCACGCAAAATGTGCTGGTGGATGGCGACTTCAGGATTCTGCTGGCGGATGATACAAATCAGGTTGTCGCTTATGGCCGCAAGACTGAGAAACAGGCCGCGCTCGTTGTCATCAATCGCAGCGATGCGGATCAGGCATTTACGATCCCTGTGGCAGGTTACTTGCCGGATGGTGTCCTCTTGAAAAAGGTTTACGCGGTCGGGATTGCCAACCAGCGACAGGTTACCGTCACGAATGGAAATGTATCCGGGAATATCGGCCCGCTGAGCGCGGTGATCCTGATCAGTGGAAGGGTCGACCTGAAGCCGACAGCCGCGCCCGCAAATTTGCGCGTGTTGAGTGAAAATGATGCGGCGGTCAGCCTGGCATGGGATGCCGTCCCGGGCGCGACAGGTTACAACCTCTATCGCAGCCCGTTGAGTGGTGGCGGCTGGATGAAAGTGAATACCGATCCATTAGATGTCACCGAATATACGGACACGGGACTTGAGAATGCTCGAATATACTACTATGTGGTCACTGCACTTGACCCCAAAGGAAATGAAAGCGGCTATTCGAATGAGGTCAGTGCCTTACCGCGTCTCACGATTGGCTGGGCGAACCTGCAATGGCCGCCAGCCATGACGCATACGATCAGCGCGGTCGATCGCACGGAGAATGCCTACGGTCAGGTCTGGATCGACGGTGTGACGAATCAGCCCGGCGCGACCCCGAACCTGCTTGCCCAGCTTGGATTTGGCCCCGCGGGTAGCGACCCGAATGGCAACGCGGACTGGGTCTGGGTGAATGCTTCCTTCAATGTGGACGTTGGGAACAATGATGAGTTCGTTGCGAGCATGCTGCCTGAATCCACCGGCAGCTTCGACTATGCCTTCCGCTATTCGACGACAAACGGCTTCGATTGGGTTTATGCTGACCTGGATGGCACTGGCAATGGCTACGACCCATCCCAGGCGGGCAAACTGACCGTTAACCCGAGCAGCGATACCACCGCGCCTGCTGTGCCAACTGGTTTGCAGGTGGATTCAGCCTCTCCTGCCGGGATTCATTTATCGTGGGATGCGGTTGTTGACCCCTCGCTCTATGGCTATGAAGTGCTGCGCAGCAATTCGTCCGGCGGTCCCTACGAAATGATCGCCCGCGTCACCTCGAATTCGTATCCGGATACGACGATTGTGGAAGGAGCCACATACTACTATGTAGTGCGCGCGCTCGATCAATCATTCAATCGCTCCGGCAACTCGGATGAGGTCTCCGCGACCGCGCAGCTGCGCACGGTCAGCGTGGTGTTCAATGTGACGGTTCCTGCCGCGACCGATGCGACCGGCCGTTCCGTCTACATTGCCGGTTCGCTCAACCGCCTGGATGGTGGTCTGCCCGAGTGGAATCCCGGCGGCGTGGTGCTGACCCGCGTCGATGAGACGCACTGGACGATCACATTGACCGGGTTGGAGGCGACCCAGATCGAGTACAAATTCACACTGGGTGATTGGGACCATGTGGAAAAGGGCGCGAGCTGCGACGAGATCGGCGATCGTATGCTTACGCTGAGTTATGGCAGCGATGGGACGCAAACCGTGAACGATATAGTTCTCAACTGGCGCAACGTCGCGCCGTGTGGGAATTAGCATTGACCGCCATTGCGAGGAGTGACGCCGTCGGTTGAGTAGGTCGAGTGTTTGCGCTGAGCGAAGTCGAAGCGTCTCGACCGTATCGAAACCAGGCACCACGACGAAGCAATCTCAGATATGGCTAAAGAGTATTTCAAATGAGATTGCTTCGCCCTTTGGGCTCGCAATGACAGATTAATCAAAAAAGAACAGGAGCCAATCGCGCCTGTTCTTTTTTGATATTCAGTTTATCTTAACCAGCTACGCTCTTCAGGGAAGACAACTCATCCACCAGCGGGCGCAGGGAGGCCGGCATGGTCGTGTCATTCGTGCGAACCGTGTGACTCATCGCGCCGACATCTACCGTGATCGTGTATTGGTATTCATCCGGATTGAATTTGACGATCATGTTTTCGGGCAAATTGAAGAATTGTGCCTGCTCGATGAGACGAAGGATGGAGCGCGCGTCCTTGTCTGAAAGTTGACTAAGATCCAACTGGAATCTCATTCCCTGACCAACAAACCCGCCGGAGCGTTTAAAAGCAATTGTGGTCATATCTGCTCTGCCTTTCCATTCACTGCCATTAATTACAAATGCGAACGGATTTCGTGCAGCGATGTATGGGTATTATTTAAAAACGATCCAGTCACCGGTTTATTACAGTCCACCTTGCCTTAGCCGCCGTTCCGGTGGCTGGATTATACACAAAAATCCAGTTTTGGATATATCGAATTATTTTCTTGACATGTGCTCTCCAAAAGGCTACAATTTTCATCCGGTTAACTAAATAAATCTGTTTGAGGGAACAGACCAACAAAAAGGAGAGGATTATGGCTTTTGAACTACCCAAACTTCCGTATGCAGTGGATGCGCTCGAACCGTACATCGACGCACAGACGATGAGTATCCATCACGGTAAGCATCATCAGGCGTACATTACGAATCTCAACGCTGCCCTTGAAAAGCACCCTGAACTGGCAAACAAGTCTCTGGAAGACCTGCTTTCGAACCTGAACGCCGCACCGGAAGATATTCGCACGGCGGTCCGCAATCATGGTGGCGGCACATGGAATCACAATCTCTTCTGGGAGATTATGGCGCCCAAAGCGTCAGTCACACCCCGGGCGGAACTTTTGAAGGCGCTGGAATCATCTTTCGGCTCGTTCGATGCGTTCAAATCTGAATTCGAGAAGGCGGCCATCGGCCGTTTTGGATCGGGCTGGGCCTGGCTCGTCAAAAAAGGCGGTAGTCTGGCTGTGGTTTCTACTGCCAACCAGGATTCCCCGCTCTCTGACGGATTGATGCCCCTCCTGGCGATCGATGTGTGGGAGCACGCTTACTACCTGAAGTATCAAAATCGCCGCCCGGAATATATCTCCAACTGGTGGAATGTGGTCAATTGGGAAGCAGTTGCCGACCGATATAATAAATCATAGAAACGCTAAAGCAGTTTCCGAAGTCTTTTTCAAAAAGGAGATAGTTGAATGACCCATATCATCACCAGTTTGTGTGTCCGTGACCGTGGTTGTATTGACGTTTGTCCTGTCGAATGTATGATACCCGGTCAGCCGATCAACGAGTGGCCCTGGATCTATATCGACCCTGATACATGTATTGATTGCGGCGCCTGTGTCCCTGAATGCCCGTATGCTGCCATCTTCCCGGAGGATGAAGTCCCATCTGCCTATACAGCGAAGGGCGGCGAGTATATCAGCAACGTCGGACTCACGGGCCATTTCGAAGGTACGAACCATCACGGCAATCCCATTGTGCTCGATACCACTCGTCAGCTGGAAGCGGGCGAAGTCGTCGATTTCACTCCCGATATCCAGCCGAATTACGATTTCTTCAAGAGCGGTCCTGGCTATTCAGCCAAGGACGTTGACGACGGTAAGTAACTCGTTTTCACCCAATTGCCCTTGCAAGCTTGTCTGCAAGGGCAATTTTTATTTTAAGGACTCATCGCGTCGACAAGTAGTTCCTCTCCGATGCGTCGGGCGAGCTGCGCATCGTTTTCTTCCAGTGATACTACCACGACCAAAGGGGCTGCCTGCCAGTTGGGCAACGTGCCCGCGATAAACCACGTGACTGGCGATTCATCACCTTCTGCATAACCGGTATGTGCCCAATAGTTTTGACCATCTACTTTCAGGGATTGTGCCGTCTCATCCGCCGCCTCCGCCTGGAGCGCTTCGAACGGTGTTCCCAACGCCGGGAGCGATATCCAGCCGGCGTTCGGTGTGTTGACGGCCATCGCGATGCGTGGGGTGGGGATCGTGCCGTGATTGCTCAACGCAGCCGACGCCAGTGCTGCCTGCAGAGGTGAAATGTGCAGGTCGTTTCCATCCGGCTCGTTGGTGGGTTCCGCCACCTGCATTCGCAACAGCGGCGCGTGGTTGAAGCTAAACGTGTCATAGACGCTTTGCAATTCATCAGACGTGAGAGTTTTATTGTCGTGGAGCGCCTGCTCAAATGGCTCAGTCATCGTCCCAACCGCGTAAAGCCCCTGTGTTGCACGGTTGATCAACGGTTTGCCAGGATCCTTGTTGAGGCGGGCACCGATCTCGTCCAGGCGCCTCGGATCGAACGTGGGGTGCGAAGACATCACATAGATTTCGCCGGTCTGGGCATTCAACAGGACCACCGCGCCGCGCTGGTCGGCCATCATCTCATCTGCGCGCTGTTGAAGATACAGGTCCAGACTCAGGCGCACATCCAGTCCCTTCGGTGCCATGCCGTAAAGCAGATGATCCCACCAAATGGTGATAGTTGGATTACCTCTCAGCCCTCGCAGATATTCATCAAGTGATGCTTCCAATCCAGATTGGCCGTAGATCGGATGGTTATACCCAACTACAGGTGCAAGATCCGGGTAGCTGTAGACGCGCGTATATGTGCTCGTTTCCCCCTCGGTGCCGTTGATCTGTGTATTCGTCCGGTCGAGCAGTATCCCACGTGGCACATAGCGGTCTTCGATGATGCGACGGGGATTATCCGTACGCGTGAGCAGATCGGGGCCTCGAACGACAGCCCACCAGCTATTTGCCAGCGCGGACGCGAGCAATCCAAGTGAGAGGAATACACCCAGAGCGAAATAGGGCTGCGGCCTGGGAAGAGGCGCAGGCTCCTCGTCCATGTGGTTGCTAATGAGTAGAAGGATCAACAGTCCAATGAACGAAGTGAGCAAAGATGAACCCCCGTATGAAATGAACGGCAGCGTCACACCGGTCAGTGGCAGCAGACGAAGATTCCCGCCAATGATCAACAGGGATTGAACGCCAAAGTATGCCGTGACGCCCGCAGCCAGAAGCCGGCGGAAACTATCGGACGCGCACAGCGCGGTGCGCAAGCCTCGGATCAGGATGATGCCGAAGATCGCGAGCAAACCGATGGTCCCGATCAGACCGGTCTCTTCTGCGATCGCAGCGAAGATAAAGTCGGAGATGGCAACCGGTACAAGAGCGGGGCTTCCCAATCCGGGCCCGCGCCCCTCGGGGCCTCCGTTCGCAATTGCCAGGATGGATTGAATGATTTGATACGAGGTCCCGCTTGGGTCGGCCCAGGGATTGAACCAGGAATCAATACGAACGCGGATGATGTCAATGAGATAGTAGCCGGCGAACCCCATGAGCACCAGTGCAGCAGCACTGATCAGCACAATGCGTCGGCGCCCGGTGGCCAGATAGATCATGATCGTGTAAAGCACAACAAAGATCGAGGCAGTACCGAGATCGCGCTGGAAGAGCAGGAGCAGGATTGCAATGCCACTTAACAGAAACGTGGGATAGATCAATGGGAACGCACGCAAATTGATCGGAAGTTTATCCGCGAGATAGGCAGCCAGATATGCCACCAGCAAAAGTTTGAGTGGCTCCGAAGGCTGAAAAAAGATTCCGCAACACCCCAGCCATAAGCGTGGACCAATTCCGCCGGGGTTTGTTCCAAATGCCAGGGTAAGCGCCGTAAGCAGCAATCCGCTGCTCAGGAGCAAATACTTGTATTTGCGGATGAAGTTGAGCGTGGCCGGGAATCCCAAACCGACAACCAACACGACGATGCTCACGCCCAGCCAGAGAGCCTGGCGTGGACCAAAAACCTGCCCCCAATTTGCATCGACCGTATCGAGACGCCAGATGGTGAGCAAACCCCAGCCGCTCAAGAACGCGGCTGCTGGAAATAAATAGGGATCAGCATCCGGCAGGAGGTTAATAATCGACCTGTGAGCACGCAGAACGAAGAGTCCCCACAATAAAAACGCTATCCATTGCGACCAGCGCAGATCCACACCCCAGGTGCGAAAGCGGACAGCCGGGGAAAGGGTAATGATGAGCGTTTGTAAAAAGAGGAAGGCAGCCGCAAGCTTCAGTAGATTGCCCTGGATGACTCTGTTCATTCTTTATAGATACTTGTTCACCAGCAGGTCTAATTTTTGGCGTGTTTCCGCAGGGATCACATCTTTGTGTGTGATCAGTGCGGCGGCCAGGGCATGACCGCAATCGCAGTTTCGTTCGGGTTCTAACTTGCTTGCAAGGACACGCACAGCCTCCTGTGCAATGGCCGTATTTTTGTTCAATGTTTGAATGACCATCTCGACCGTCACCGGCGCTTCGCTCACATGCCAGACGTCATAGTCGGTAACATGGGCCATGGTCGTATAGCAGATCTCCGCTTCACGTGCCAGAAATACCTCGGGCGAAGCAGTCATGCCAATGATGGACATGCCCCAGCTGCGATATGTATTGGACTCGGCCTTCGTCGAAAAGCGCGGACCCTCGATCGTGATGAACGAACCGCCGCGATGGACGACGCCTCCTGCCGCGCCGACTGCGGATGCCAATTGATCGGAGAGATCAGCGCAAAAAGGATCCGCGACACTGACATGTGCCACAAGTCCATCGCCGAAGAAGGAACGCGCCCGCTTGTGGGTATGATCGTAGATCTGGTCCGGGATCACGATATGTCCCGGCGCAAACTCTTCCTGTAGAGATCCACAGGCACTGATGCTGACGATCTGTCTCACGCCCAGCGACTTCAGCGCGTAGATGTTGGCACGGTATGGCACTTCGCTCGGCGTAATGTGATGCCCGATCCCATGCCGCGCGAGAAAGGCAACGCGTTTGCCCTCCAGTGTGCCGACAACGACCGGTGCACTTGTTTTCCCAAAGGGTGTTTCGATACTGTGTTCACGCGTTGCGCGCAGTCCCGGCATTTCATACAAGCCTGAACCACCGATGATCGCGAGGTCTGCAAGCTCGGTCATGATGACCTCCAACTTAGGATGTTTTTTGGGAGGAAAGTCCGTCGCTGCCTTCGACTTGAATGCCAAAGACGGTATTTCCACATTTAAACTCATCGCCGGTAATCACTACCGCCGACGTGGTCAGTTTCTGTTGATTTAATAATGTTCCATTTGTGGAATTTAGATCTTCCAGCCACCATTGTCCATGGTGATGAGAGAGCCGGGCGTGATGGGCAGATAAAGCTTCATCCATCAGGGAGAGATCACAATTTGGGTCGCGTCCAATCATAATTTGGGGTTGCGAAAAACGATACAAGCTCTCCTTGCCCTGATCCGGTTTGATGAGGAGCGTGATGGCTGGTTTTTTTTGTACCGCCAGCTTATCCCCTTGTTGTTTAAGATCGTGCAAAAGAGTCCAAAGCGTCCATCCCAAAAATGCGTACAGCGCCACAGCCAGTAGAAGTCTTAGGATGAGGACGATCGTGGCGGTCATTTGTCGTGGGTGTCTTCTCTACGTATGTCAGCAGTAATATGCTTATCAGGGGCGATTGGTTGATCAGCCTTGTCAAGATCGACTGTGTCGTGTTCGCCAAGAATGGCTGTAGGTCTCTCGCTCGTGCCGGGTTCCGATTCCAGGGGCGCGGTGTGGGATAAATCGGGGCGGGGAGGTGGATTATCCTGACCGAAGATCAGTGCAACCCCTGCCAGCGAGATCACATCCCCGGGGTAGAGGACCGTCTGACTGGTGCGCTGACCGTTCACGAACGTTCCACCTGTCGAGTTAAGATCGAACAGGACAAAGCGCCCCTTGATGGCACGCAGTTGGGCATGGTTTCGCGAGACGCGCGGGTCGTCGATCACAAGCTGGTTTTCGAGTCGACGTCCGATGTTGACAACAGGTTCAGTAAGAGGGTGGACTTTTACGCCTTCAATGATCAGGAATGCATTTTCAGGAATATTGCCGGCCTCTTCGTTCTTTTCTTCGCTTTCCCCAGGCGGTGTGGGCACTTGAACTCCTTTTGTATCTGCGACCGGTTCCGGTTTATGGGATGCAACCACTTTAAGCTCCTCTGCTGTTAATGTGTCGTCTGTGGTAATGGTAATTGTCGGCTGTGTTAGGAACTTCAACCCTATATCCCGGCTTGCAGTCGTAATAATATTCTTCAAAGCCTCAATCGTGTTTTGTTTTTGCCACAGCGGGGCAGTTTCCTTCGAGACGATCAAAGTAAATGAATCGGGGGCAATGACCCGATCATCTCTTTGAAGGATGATATTTTCTTTCACAGCAGTTGCTAAATGTTGAATGACCCGGTCTTCCAATTTCATGCCCGGGAGGATGCCTGCCAACTGGTCTTCAACCAGTTTTTGGATTGTTGCCTCAAGTTGATCTAGTCTTAACATTATGAAAAGCCCTCACGCCTGTTTGGCGACTTAGTTGTTTATTATAGAGGGGAGGCGAAAAATCTGCAAGCCATAAGGCTTGCAGATTAATATCATGCGAGAAGTGAGCGGAAAACTTTAATGTAATTTTCCCCCACAATTGGGACAGGCAGCCTCGTCCACCGTAATGGCGAATCCGCAGCTTTGGCAGGTAGTGGGGTGTGCATTGCCCAACGGGGCGCCGCAAGCCAGGCAGCCTGCTTCTCCCAACGGGTTGGCCGCCCCGCAATACTCGCAGGTAATACGAGTTAACTTCTCCGATAGGGCATGCGAGGCTTTCAGGGCAGCCGCTGTACGGTCAATGACCTGCCAGATTTTGTCATTGAGTTGCATGTTTTCAATGTCCTGCGCAAGATCATCCAGTCGGCCGAGCAGGCTGAAGGGATTCCGCAACGCGGAAATGGCTGTGTGACCCAGGCTGGCCGCGACACCCAGCCAGGCCTGCTGACCCACCTCGACCATGACGCCGTCTTCGACCGTTTGGATGTTGATGGTCAATGCGGTCTGTCCGCCGGACATTGCGCCGGCGCGGGTGGCGATCTGGACAGCCATTTTGTCTTTGTTCCCCAAGACCTGCGCGTACATGTTGCCGCGGTTGAATTCCGCCATCAGGGCGTGGGCGATGTCGTTTGGCTTGATATTTCCGTGAAAAATTCGTCGGTCCATGTTTTCGATTATAATCCTGCTTTGTTAGCGACGACAATTGTCGTCGTATTTCATGTCTAATGAATATCTACGCAATGAGACAATTTTGGTTTAAGACTTTGTTGGGGATTTTAACGGTAGTGGGCCTGGGTGCAGGAATATTCCTTTCGCCGAAGCAGGCTGAGGCCTATCAGGGCGCGTCCACACCTACTAGTGTTTTCGTCACCGTTATATACGACGATCGCATCAATGTGCGTAGCGGACCCAGCACGGTAGATTATCCGATTATTGGGCAGTTGAACCCGGGTGACGTGGTCCCTGCCCTGGGGATTACGGCAGCCGGCAATTGGGTCCAGATTTCATTTTCCGGGGGGACAGGCTGGGTGTATGCTTCTTATGTTTCGGTCTCAGGTGGTGAACTTTTAGTTGTGGAAGCGCCGCCAACGCCCGTAAAAGCTACAGCTACAACTGACCCGACCCTCGCCGCAGCTTTTAATGTTCAGCCCACTCAAACGCGTATGCCAACGTTTACACCTCCTCCGCCTCTCACTATCCCGCAGTTCACCGAGGAGAATACCAGGCGGACTTCCGGCGGGGTGGTGGGAATTTTCATTCTCAGTCTGGGCTTGATCGGCAGCATCGGGCTGCTTGTGTCGTACGTTTTGCGGAAGTAAGTGCAGGAGCAGAATGCCAGGCAGAATCAGAGCCATCGTCTGGGTGGTTGCGGTGATTGGGATCATGTTGTTGGGGTTGTTCGATCCGT
>DASTJG010000667.1:0-6402 GCA_035716785.1 Anaerolineales bacterium | reverse complement strand
CATGATCTTCCTTTCGCAGGGCGATCGTTATGCGGGCGAGTTCCAGATGTTCTACCCGGAACGCGGCCAGATTTTTGATCGCAACGGCCACCTGCTGGCAGGCAACCGGACAGTGTATGAAGTGGGTGTGAGCCTCAGCGAAATGGAGAATCCCGATTCCATGGCTTATATCCTGGGCACCTATCTGGGGCTGACTTATGAGGATGTCTATAAAAAACTGACCGATTCGCCGGAAAGCTGGGAGTACATCGTCATTCAGGATTATGTCGGTGTAGACACGGTTGAGGCGCTACAGCAGTTGATCCAACAGTTGAACGACGCGGACGATCCTCGCTTGAATGGACTGGCTTTCAAACCACATTTGCAGCGCAGTTATCCTGAAAAAAACCTGGCTTCGAATGTGCTGGGATTCGTTACACGCGATGGGCGCGGTTACTTCGGCATCGAAGAGAAATACAACGACCTGCTCGCGGGCAATCCTGTGCAGATCTGGGTTCCGCGCGACCCCAACAAAGCCAGTGAAATTCCCAGAGTGCCAAACGGCACAACACTCGTCCTCACTTTGAATCGCGACCTGCAGGCCAAGGTTGAGTCCATTCTTGACCAGGCGTTGACCGATTATGGTGCGCAAAACGGAACCATCATTGTTATGGATCCACGTAACGGCGAGGTCCTGGCCATGGCTGCTACGCCGCGCATGGATTTGAACAATTATGGCAATTATTTCGAGCTATACGATAACGGCAGTCAATACAATCGTTCCATTGGCATGTCGTATGAGCCTGGTTCCGTCATCAAGGTCCTGACGGTGGCAGCTGCCGTAGACATGGGAACAGTTAGCCCGGATACCACTTTTATTGATACGGGGTCCATCGAGGTTGGCGGCATTACCATTCAAAATTGGAACCGCGACGCGTGGGGGCAGCAGAATATGATCGGTTGTCTGCAGCATTCCTTGAATGTGTGTATGGCGTGGGTCTCTTCAGAGATGGGGGTGCAAAACTTTTACAGTTACATGGAAAGTTTTGGTCTGGGGCATGCAACCGGCATCGATCTGGCCGGGGAGGCAATCGGCAGGCTCAAGGTCCCGGGTGATTCAGACTGGTATCCCGTTGATCTCGGCACGAACGCGTTCGGTCAGGGTGTGAGCGTGACACCTTTGCAAATGCTGATGGCTGTCTCCTCGATTGCCAACGATGGCAAAATGGTTACCCCACACGTCCTGTATTCGATGGTGCGTGATGGGCATCAGTACAACGTTCCTTCCCAATATGCCGGCTCACCGATCTCTGCCCAAACGGCCAATACATTAAATGAAATGCTGGCGATTTCTCTGGAACAGGAATCCTCCCAGGCGCTTTTGCCCGGTTACCGCCTCGCGGGAAAAACGGGAACCGCGCAGATCCCAACTGACTATGGCTATGACCCATCCCACACCAATGTGTCGTTCATTGGCTGGGGACCCGTGGACGATCCGCAGTTCATGGTCTACATCTGGCTGCAAAGCCCGACCACATCCATCTGGAGTTCTGAAACCGCCGCCCCTGTCTTCTCAGAGGTTGCTGAACAAACTGTAATTCTGCTCAATATTCCACCTGATATCGTTCGTAGTCAATTGACATCGAAGTAACATGCTGACACTCGCCGACGCACTCGAAGCCCTGACGAATTTTCGTCCGATTGCCACCACGGTCATCACCGAAGCGGTGATCGACTCGCGGCAGGTGATCCCTGGTTCCTTGTTCGTTGCCATCCCCGGCGAAAAGGCAGATGGACATGACTTCATCGAGGAAGCGTTCCGGCGCGGGGCATCCTTCGCTTTGACCCAGAAAGATACGAGTGGCTCATTCCGAATCCTTGATCTGCGTGCGGCTTCATCCATCGATGTGTTCCCCCGGGAGAATCTTGTCTCGCCGCTTTGCCTGCGCGTGGAAAATACCATCACGGCGCTGCAACAGATCGCGCGCTACTGGCGACGCAAACTGGATCTGCGCGTGGTGGGCATTACAGGCAGTGTGGGCAAGTCCACCACCAAGGAATTAGTGGCCGAGGTCCTTAGCATGCGTTATCGGACATTGAAGAGTCCGGGCAACCTGAACAATGAGATCGGGTTGCCTCTCACCATGCTGCGCTTAGGCTCAGGGTACCAGCGCGCGGTCCTTGAGATGGGATTCTACGTGCCTGGTGAGATCTCCTTCCTCTGTGACATTGCCCTGCCGCAAATCGGTGTGGTGACCAATATCGGTACGGTTCATGCGGAGCGCGCCGGTTCGCAGGAAGCCATCGCGCGCGGCAAAGCGGAACTGATCCAGGCGTTGCCCCCAGCTCCGGAAGGTGTAGCGGTTTTGAACTTCGATGACCCATGGGTCCGCCAGATGGAGGAGAAGACCAAGGCGCGCGTTTTCTTCTATGGACTCTCGCGCGAAGCCAATCTCTGGGCCGACAATGTGACCGGGCTGGGGTTGGAGGGCATCCGTTTTCGCATGCATTATCTGGGCGAGACGCTGCATGCACGGATCCCCTTGATCGGCCGTCATTCCGTCCACACTGCTTTACGCGCCGCAGCGGTGGGGCTTGTGGAAGGTTTGAACTGGCAGGAGATCCTGGAAGGACTCAACCAGGGACATACACAGTTGCGCCTCGCGGCGGTCCGCAGTCCCAACGGCGCGTTGCTGCTGGATGACACGTACAATGCCTCCCCCGAATCGATGCTGGCGGCGCTGACCCTGCTCGACGAACTGGAAGGACGCAAAGTGGCCGTGCTGGGCGATATGCTCGAGCTTGGCCCCTACGAGCGCGGCGGACACGAAATGGTCGGGCTGCGCGCCGCACAGGTGGCCAACGTCCTGCTGACGCTGGGTGAACGCGCCCACGTGATTGCCGAAGCCGCGCGGCGCGCCGGCATGAAAAAATCTGCCATTCTTGAATTTGATGAGTTCGACCCTCTCATGGAGTGGTTGAAAGCCAACCTTGCAGAGGAGGATGTGGTGTTGATTAAGGGTTCTCATGGACTGCGCATGGATCGCATCACTTCGATGCTGGAGGCGCGTTCATGAAACATACCACGTTCATACTCGGGCTTGCCATGCTTGCCTTTGTCATGACGGTTATCTGGGGTCCCCCACTGCTGCGTATCCTGCGGCATTTCAGGATCGGCAAGCTGATCCGCGTGGATGAGCCGGGGCACCACAATGTGAAGATGGGCACACCGACGATGGGCGGCGTTATGTTCATCCTGCCGGTGCTGATGCTGACTGCCATGCTCAACATGGCATCGTTGATCGGGTTCACATTGACGGGACGATCCGTGTTGGTGCCGCTGATCGTCCTGGTCAGTTACGCGTTGCTCGGCGCGATCGATGACTGGGAAGGCATCCGCGGCAAGCGGCGCGGCGAAGGCATGCGGGCCCGGACGAAGTTCCTGGTGCAGGTGGCCCTTGCTCTGGGAACAGCCTTTGTATTGAAATATGTGCTGGAAGTTCCCGAACTGCGCTTGCCGGGGGTCAAAGGCGATATTGAGCTTGGCTTATGGTACATCCCGATTGCGGCGTTCATTATCGTGAGTGAATCGAATGCCATCAACTTTACCGATGGACTCGACGGCCTGGCAGGATTGATCTCGGCAACGATCTTTGCCGCATTCGGGGTCGTGGCTCTCTCACAGGGACAGTTCTACCTGTCCCGCTTCTGCTTCACGATCGTCGGCGCGCTCTTTGGTTTCCTCTGGTTCAATGTGCACCCTGCGGAACTCTTCATGGGCGATACCGGGTCGCTATCGCTGGGCGCCACGCTGGCTGTCGTCGCGCTGATGACGGGACAATGGCCGCTCCTGCTGGTCATTGCAGTTATTCCTCTGAGTGAAGCGTTGAGTGTCGTCATCCAGGTGACGTATTTCAAACTGACGAAAGGGAAACGTTTCTTCAAGATGGCTCCCATCCATCTGCATTTCGAGTTGCTCGGCTGGAGCGAAACGCAGGTTGTGCAGCGTTTCTGGCTGATCGGTCTGCTGGCTGCGATGGTCGGCATGGGACTGGCAGTGGTGTAAACGATGAGCGATTGGAACGGTAAGCGCGTGTTAATTCTCGGAGCGGCCCGTCAGGGCCTGGCGCTGGCGCGCTGGCTTTCACTGCAGGGTGCATATGTCACGCTGAGCGATATGCGCAGCGAGGGTGAATTACTCGTGGCGCGTGAGTCGCTTGCCGGATATCCGATCCAATGGGCACTCGGCGGACATCCGCTCAAGCTGCTGGACTCCATCGATGTGCTCTGCCTCTCCGGCGGTGTCCCGCTCACGCTGCCGATCGTGGCCGAAGCCGCAAAGCGAGGCATTCCTCTCTCGAACGATTCGCAGATCTTCATGGAAGCGGTCCCCTGCAGGACGATCGGGATCACTGGTTCATCCGGCAAGACCACCACCACGACGCTTGTCGGCCGGATGGCGAAGAATGCCTATGGCAGGAAAGCCTACATCGGCGGCAACATTGGCAATCCGTTGATCAATTATGTGGATACCATGAAAGCCGATGACATTGCCGTTCTTGAGTTCTCCTCTTTTCAGCTGGAACAGATGACGATCTCTCCGAACGTTGCGGCGATCCTGAACATCACACCGAATCACCTCGACCGGCATGGCACCATGGAAGCTTACACGGCCGCCAAAGCGCGCATCCTGGAATTTCAAGGCAAGGAGGATGCTGCTGTTCTGGGATACCACAACAAGGTTGCCTGGAATTTGCGGAACAAGGTTCACGGCAGGCTGTATACCTTCTGCTTAGGCGAACTGGAAGAAGGACTGGATGGTACGTATTTACAGGATGGTTTGTTGAATCTCCGGGATGGAGAGACATATCTGCCATTGATCCTGCGTGAAAAGATTTTGCTGCGCGGGGATCATAACCTGTTGAACGTCCTGGCGGCGTTTGCGATCGGGCATGCAGCAGGTTTCCCGCTGGATGCCATGCTCGGCGCCGTGGAAGGTTTTCGCGGGGTGCCGCACCGCCTGGAACTGGTCCGTGAATTGCGCGGGGTGCGCTGGTACAACGACTCGATCGCAACGGCCCCCGAACGCAGCATTGCTGCGATTCGGGCTTTCGAGGAGCCGATCGTGCTGCTGCTCGGCGGCCGCGACAAGAACCTCCCTTGGGAGGATCTGATCCGGCTCGCCGGCAAGCGCGTCGATCACGTGGTGCTGTTCGGCGAGGCGGCAGAAAAGATCCAGAAAACGGTGGAGAGCCTCGGGCTGCGCGAGAAGCGTTTCACCCTCACACGGACAGAGGGCTTGCATGAGGCAGTCATCAAGGCAGCGGAAGTGGCAGAGTCAGGCGATGTGGTTTTGTTGTCGCCGGGCGGGACGAGTTTCGACGAGTTCAAGGATTTTGAAGAACGCGGAGAGAGGTTTAGAGAATGGGTACAAGAACTTTCGTAAATGATCGCCTGTCCTTTTCACCGATCAGGAATCTGACGCGCGGTGTGGATATTCCATTGGTGCTCACGGTCGTCGCGCTGCTGGTCTTCGGGCTGATCATGCTGTATTCCGCTTCCTTTGATTTCTCCTACAACGAATACGGCTCTTCCACCTACATGTTCATACGCCAGGTGCGCTGGGTGTCACTGGGAATCGTGGTTGTCTTTTTGCTCTCTCTCTTCGATTATCACAACTGGCGCAAAGTGGTTGTGTTCGCCATGCTTGGCACGATCGGTTTGCTGGTGACCGTTTTGTTCATCAATGAGATCCGGCTGGGCGCCTCCCGCACGTTGTACGAAGGTTCCTACCAGCCTTCGGAGATCGCGAAACTCGTTGCCTTGATCTACCTTTCGGTGTGGTTGTATGCAAAACGCGATTTCCTGCACGACATCACCCTGGGCTTAATTCCACTGGGTGTGATCCTCGGGATCATTGGCGGTCTCATTTACTTGCAGCCGGATCTGAGCGCGGCAGGCACGGTGTTGATCCTCGGCGGCTTGTTGTTCTTCCTGGCTGGCGCGGATATCCGGCAGATTATTTTTTTGCTGATCCTGGCGCTCTTCATGGCATGGACGATCGTTCAGTTCAGCGAGACGGGGCAGGATCGGGTTGCTTCCTTCCTGGCCGGTTTGCAGGATCCGACCCACGCTTCGTATCACGTGCAGCGTTCGTTCGAAGCTGTGATCAAAGGCGGGGTCTTCGGTGTGGGGCTGGGTCAGGCCGACACCAAGCTGACCGGTCTGCCATTCGCACCCACCGATAGTATTTTTGCGGTCGTTGCAGAAGAGCTTGGATTGTTCGGTTCCATGTTGTTGATGGCTTTGTACGCGGCTCTGGTCTGGCGCGGACTGGTGATCGCTCGCCGCGCGCCCGATATGTTGGGTACGCTGCTGGCATCCGGTGTCACTTTCTGGATTGGGATTGAGGCGCTTATCAAC
>DASTJG010000666.1:0-11833 GCA_035716785.1 Anaerolineales bacterium | reverse complement strand
GATGCTGATCGACCAGTTGAAGAATCCCGAAAAGGAGTTCGGCCGGATCGAGTTGCCCACCGAGTTGATCGTACGCGACTCGACTTTATCCCCAAAGGACAAGGCTGGCTAACCGCTACGTCACGCCGGCCTTGCCCTGTGCGTGTGGACCTTTGGTAGAAAGGAGCACAGACACATCCAGATTATACGCCAACCTTTTTCATTTGTTCGATTCGCAACACTAATTGAAATTCAAAAGGAGAAGAATCATGACTCGTAAGCTTTACGTCTTGCTAAGCCTCATGCTTGTTGCAGCTTTTACGCTGGCCGCATGTGGTGGTGGTACACCGGCGGCTACGCAGGCACCGGCCGACGAACCGGCTGAAACACAGGCCCCTGAGGCGACTGAGCCCCCCGCGGCGGAACCATCTGGTGATAAAGTCACTGTTACCTGGTGGCACATCTCGACCGCGCAGGAACACAAGGATGTGTGGCAGAAACTTGCCGATGAATATATGGCTGCGAACCCGAATGTCACCGTTGAAATCTCGGTGCTCGAGAATGAAGCCTTCAAGACCAAACTCACCACCGTGATGCAATCCGGCGAGCCCCCAGATATCTTCCAGAGCTGGGGCGGCGGCGTAATGAATGAATATGCCGAAGCTGGGCTGCTCAAGGATATCACCGCTGACCTGGATGCCGATGGCGGCGCCTGGCGCGAAACCTTTGCACCCGGTGCATTGGGTGTGTACTCCTATAAGGGCAAAAACTACGGCGTGCCGTGGGATATGGGTATGATCGGTTTCTGGTACAACAAGGACCTGTTTGCCCAGGCTGGCATTGACGCTCCCCCCGCAACCTGGAGCGAATTCCTCGAGGACGTGCAGAAACTGAAAGATGCTGGCATTACCCCCATCGCATTGGGTGAGGGCGATAAATGGCCTGGCATGCACATGTGGGCCTATCTCGTTACCCGCCTGGGTGGCAAAGCCAACTTCGAAGGGGCCTTGTTACGCACCGGCTCCTTCACGGATGAGCCTTTCGTTCAAGCTGGTGTGAAACTTCAGGAACTGATTGCACTCGAACCATTCCAGGACGGTTTCCTGGGCGCGACCTATGGTGATGAAGCGACTGCCGTGGGCAATGGCAAAGCCGCCATGGAACTGATGGGACAGTGGGCTCCGGCTGTGCAAAAGGACAACAGTCTCAATAAAGAGGGCCTTGGCGATGCTTTGGGTTGGTTCCCCTTCCCGGCTGTTGAAGGCGGCAAGGGCGATCCCAACGACGCTGTTGGCGGCGGCAATGGTTTCGCGATCGGCAAAAATGCCTCTCCAGAAGCGATTGACTTCGTCAAGTTCCTGACCACCAAAGAGGCACAGCAGGAACTGGTCAAGATCAATGTCGCCATCCCCGTTGTCAAAGGCGGCGAAGAGGCGATGACCGATCCACTGATGATCACACTGCAGGAAAGTCTGGCGAAAGCAGAGTACTTCCAACTGTACTATGATCAGGCGTTGCCTCCGGCGATGGGTTCTGTTATAAACGACAGTGTCCAGGGAATCTTTGCGGGCACGCTGACACCCGAGCAAGCTGCACAGGCAATTGAGGATTCTGCTGCTCAAGAGCTGAAGTAACTTTGTAGAAAGGCTTCGAAGTCGAAAGAAAACTTCCGAAGCCTGGAGTTGTAAGAAGGCTTCGTGGCGCCATGTTGAAGGTCCCGCCTCAGCGGGAGGCGCCACGAAGCTTGAAATAATAAGAAGGAGTTCCTTCATGCAATCAGTTCCTGCCATCCCCGACATTTTGAAATTAAAGAAAGCTTCTGGTACCCCGCGTCGTTTTCGGGATAATCTGGTCATCGTTCTCTTCCTGTTGCCGGCTCTTATCCTCTTTCTCCTCTTTGTTATCTATCCTATTTTCCAGTCCGTGTATTACAGTCTTTTCAATTGGAAAGGTTTTGGTCCCGCGGTGGACTTCGTGGGGCTGGATAATTTCAAAAACATCCTGGCTGATAGAGTATTTCTGATTGCACTTCGAAATGGATTTTTCATTATCGTGTTCTCTCTGCTTCTTCAGTTGCCGTTGTCGATGTTACTTGCGGTACTGGTGGGACGCGATCTTCCCGGGCGGGTCTTTTTCCGTACGATCTTTTTCATGCCTTTTGTCCTTTCAGAAGTCATCACAGCCATTATGTGGTTATTTCTCTTTAATCCTGACCCTGAGCGCGGCTTTCTCAACGCGATTGTGGTGCTTTTTGGCGCCAAGCCTGTGTCCTGGTTGGGGAACACCGACATTGTCCTGTTGGTGATCTTCGTGGTCCTTACCTGGAAATATTTTGGATTCCACATGCTGCTGTATTTAACGGGACTCCAAAACATACCGACGGAAATCGAAGAAGCTGCCCGCATCGACGGCGCGAATGCTTTGCAGAGTTTTTTTCGCATCACCCTGCCCTTGCTTGGTACTACCATCCGCACCTCTGTGTATTTGTCTGTAATTGGTTCCATTCAGCAGTTCATTTTAGTCTGGATCATGACCAAAGGTGGACCGGTCAACGCCAGTGAAACATTGGCAACGTATATGTACCGCTTCGGATTTGTGCGCTTCCAACTGGGATATGGTTCTGCGGTTGCCATCTATATGTTCCTGATCTGTGTAATATTTTCACTGGTTTACCAGCGCCTGACGCGCCGGCCTGATTACCTGACCGGTCTCTAGAAAGGATGCATCCATGCCATTCGCCTACTTACTCCCACGCTGGTTGCAAAGAACCCTATCGAGGTTTTTCCACTACCTGCTTCTGATACTGATCGTAGTGGTTGTCGTGGTGCCGATTGTGATGCTGGTTTTCGCCGCATTGAAAACACGCGGTGAAGTCATGTCTCAACCTTATACCCCACCCATGCCTGTGCGCTGGGAAAACATTCAATCGATCCTCGGAGGAACTGTTTTCTGGGGCATGCTGCGTAACAGTCTGGTCGTCATGCTGGTGGTCACGGCCGGTGTGGTCGTCATTTGCAGCCTGGCGGCTTTTGTGTTTGCGCGTATGGAGTTCAAGGGTAAGGGCTGGGCTTTTAACTTGTTCACCCTCGGGTTGATGTTCCCCATCAATGTTGCCATCCTGCCTGTCTATTTCGTATTGCGCCAGATGGATCAGGCGGGCATAAACATGATCGACAGCCTATGGGGTGTCATCGTAGTGCAGATTGCATTCGCTCTATCCGGGAATATCCTGATCTTACGCGGCTTTTTTACGGCCATCCCTGCTGAATTGCAGGATGCTGCCTATATCGATGGCTGTACCGTCTTTGATTTCTTCTGGCGCATCCTGCTCCCGCTGGCGAAACCTGCGCTCGCCTCCGTTGCCGCGCTGACGATGATCGCCAGTTGGAACGATTTGCTGGTGCCCCTCGTGGTGATCAACACGGAGACGCTATGGACCCTGCCTTTAGGTACCATGCAGTTCCAGGGTCAATATGGCCAGGATCTGGCATTGGTCTCCGCGTTTGTGGCGTTGTCTGCCATCCCCACCCTCATTTTCTATATCTTTGCGGAACGCCAGATCGTCTCCGGTCTGACTGCTGGCGCGGTTAAGGGTTAATTATCTTGTCCAAAGTTTTTCACAACCCGATCTTGTCAGGTTTTTATCCTGATCCGTCTGTCTGCCGCGTTGGCGATGATTATTATTTGGTTACATCGACATTCGAATATTTTCCAGGCTTGCCGGTTTTTCACAGCCGGGACCTGGTTCACTGGCATCAGATCGGGCATGTGCTCGATCGCCCCTCCCAACTTCCCCTCGATGAAATACGTCCCTCCGGCGGGTTGTACGCGCCTACCATTCGTTATTTCAATGGCACGTTCTATGTGATCAACACGCTCGTGGATGGAAAGACAAAGTCCGGCAATTTTATCGTGACTGCCACAGACCCCGCCGGTCCCTGGTCGGAGCCTTACTGGCTGGAAGGGGCCCCGGGCATCGACCCATCTCTCTTCTTTGATGACGATGGACGCGCCTGGTACACCGGGAATCGTATGCCTGCCCGGATGCAATATGAAGGGCATAAAGAAATTTGGCTGCAGGAACTGGACTTGCAGTCGATGCGCCTCGTTGGGGAAGCATACGCCCTCTGGGATGGAGCGCTCAAAGGGGCGGTCCATGCGGAGGCGCCGCACATTTACAAAGTGGATGGTCGTTATTATCTGATGATCGCGGAGGCCGGGACAGCTCATCATCATGCTGTGACCATCGCCCGCAGCGACGCGATCACAGGGCCGTATGAGTCCAACCGCGCCAATCCCATCCTGACCCACCGTCATCTCGGGTTAGATTACCCGATTGTCGGCACAGGTCATGCCGACCTTGTGCAGACCCAGACCGGCGAATGGTGGATGTTCATGCTTGCCATGCGGCCGTACGGAGGTTACTTCTATAACCTTGGCCGGGAAACGTTCCTGGCGCCTGTGCGCTGGGAGAACGGCTGGCCCATCGTCAGCCCGGGGATGGGGCGGGTTGAGTTCTCACACTCGGTTCCGGATCTGCCCGAGACGACCTGGCCCGAGATCCCTGCCCGCGATGGCTTCGATGCTCCTGCGCTGGCTTTTCACTGGAACTTCCTGCGCACGCCGCGCGAGGAGTTTTACAGCCTGAGTGAACGACCTGGTCAACTGCGGTTGCGGCTGCGTCCGCAGCGCCTCTCGGAGCCAACCAATCCGAGTTTCGTCGGACGCCGGCAGCAGCACATTCATTTCAGCGCGCAATGCACAATGGAGTTCACTCCGCAGAATGAACACGAGTGCGCCGGTTTGGCTCTCATCCAGAACAAAGACTTTCACTTCCAGTTTGTGATCACAAAATCAACGGAGCCAATCCTGCGCCTGATCAAACGCGCATATGGCAAAGAAGAAGTGCTGGCAGAGCAGCCTGTTCGCGCGGCAAAACTGTATCTAAAAGTGGAAGCGCATGAACAGGCGTACGGGTTTTATTTTGCTGATGAACCGGGTGCATGGCAGGCACTCATGGAAAACGTGGATGGACGTATCTTGAGCACGCCGGTGGCAGGTGGTTTTGTGGGCGCCTATATTGCCATGTATGCCAGCAGCAACGGGCAACCCGGCACAAATCACGCCGACTTCGACTGGTTCGAATATGTCGGTTTGGATCTGTGATGAAAAATATTGTTTATGCCCTTGTGTTTCTTTCACTTGTAACAGGTCTGATGGCCGGCTGTGCGCCATCGGCGACACCTGTTCCCACTGCGACTCCTGTCCCACCTACCTCCACTCCACTGCCTCCTGTGGGCGCTTTTGAAAGCAACATGTACAGAAATTTGTTCGAGAAATATCTCGGGAAATCGGACGAGGAAATACAGGCAAAGATCGACGCCGCCTGGGAGCAGCTCTTCTATGGCAGCGATGACTTCGAGCGCGTGTATTATCCTGTCGGCGAAGACATGGCCTACATCCAGGATATCGGCAACGGCGACGTGCGTTCCGAAGGCATGTCTTATGGCATGATGATCGCGGTCCAGCTCGATAAAAAAGAAGAATTCGATCGCATATGGAAGTGGACCAAAACATATATGTACCAGGAGGATGGTCCTTATCAGGGTTACTTTGCCTGGCACTGCACGCCGGAAGGGGAGCAGTTGGATGCCAACCCCGCCTCCGATGGCGAAGAGTGGTTTGCGATGGCATTACTATTCGCTTCGGCACGCTGGGGTGACGGCGAGGGGATTTTCGATTATCGCGCCCAGGCGCAGGAGATCCTCGATGTGATGCTTCACAAGGAGGATACCAAGAGCGACCTCGCCACCAACATGTTCAACCTTGAACACAAGCAGGTGGTCTTCGTGCCACGCCTGGGGCCGGTTTCCAGCTTTACGGATCCGTCCTATCACCTGCCTGCTTACTATGAACTATGGGCACGCTGGGCAGAGCGCGATAACGAATTCTGGGCGGAAGCCGCGCAGGTCAGCCGCGAGCACTTCAGGAATGCTGCTCATTCAGAGACGGGTCTCATGCCGGATTATGCCAACTTTGACGGCACACCCTATGGCAGCGATGATCACAAGGATTTCCGTTTCGATGCCTGGCGTACGCTTTCCAATGTCGCTGTGGACTATGCCTGGTTCGCCGCCGATCCCTGGCAGGTGGAGCAATCGAATCGAGTGTTGAACTTCCTCGCCTCGCAGGGCATGGACTCGTATCCGAATCAATATGCCCTCGACGGGACGCCGCTCTCCGCCGACCGTTCAACGGGACTCGTCTCGATGGCTGCTGTCGCTGCTCTGGCCGCGGACCGCGAAACGGGCGAACCGTTTGTCCAGGCGCTTTGGAATACTGAGGTTCCCTCTGGCAAATGGCGGTATTATGATGGTATGTTATACATGCTTGGCATGTTGCACGTGAGCGGAAATTTCAAAATCTACACCCCTAACTAAGGAGATCATTCATGACAAACTATACCCCCAAACCCGAGAATAAATTCACCTTTGGTCTGTGGACGGTTGGCAATACCGGAAGCGATCCGTTCGGGCGCGCGACGCGCGACGCAAAAACACCGGCCGAACTCGTCCATTTGTTGGCCGAGGTTGGCGCGTGGGGCGTCAATTTCCACGATAACGACCTGATCCCGATCGATGCTACTGCAGCCGAACGCGACCGCATCTTAAAGGAATTCAAAGCAGCTCTGGCCGAGACTGGTCTGTGTGTTCCCATGGCCACGACGGACCTTTTCAAGGATGCGGCATTCAAGGATGGCGCGTTCACAGCGAATGATCCGAAGGTGCGCGCTTACGCCCTGCAAAAGACCATGAACGCCATTGACCTGGGCGTTGAACTCGGCGCGAAGATTTATGTGTTCTGGGGTGGACGCGAAGGGACCGAGACCGATGCCACCAAAAACCCCATGGAGTCCATCAAGCGCAGCCGTGAAGCCATGAACTTCCTGTGTGAGTATGTGCTGGATAAAAAATATGACCTGAAGTTCGCGCTGGAAGCCAAGCCCAACGAACCGCGCGGGGATATCTACAACTCCACCACCGGGCACATGCTGGCGTTCATCGAAACCCTTGATCATCCCGATATGGTGGGTGTCAATCCTGAAGTCGCGCACGAACACATGGCCGGGCTGAACTTCACACACGGTGTTGCCCAGGCGTTGGACGCTGGCAAGTTGTTCCACATCGATCTGAACGATCAGGCATTTGGCCGCTATGACCAGGACTTCCGCTTTGGGATGGTCAATCAGAAGAGTGCCTTCTTCCTCGTCAAGCTGCTGGAAGACAATGGTTATGACAGCAGTCGGCACTTCGATGCGCATGCCTATCGCACAGAAGACTATGAGGGCGTGAAGGATTTTGCGCGCGGCTGCATGCGCACCTACCTCATTTTGAAGGAAAAGGCTGCCAAGTGGAATGCCGATAAAGAGATCCAGGCAATTGTGTCTGAGATCAATGCCGATGACGGTTCGATGAGCAAATACTTCGGTAAGTACAGCGCCGAAAAAGCCTCGGCCCTGCGCGGGCAAACGTTCGACCGCAAGGCACTGGGCGCCCGCGGCCTCAAGTACGAACGCCTCGATCAGCTCACTGTTGAGTTACTCCTCGGTGTACGGTAAATCTTGAGAGTAGGTATTGCGTGGGCCTGCCCGAAACCTTCACCACGGAGTTCATACACTTGCACCCGGGGCAGGCGTGTGTTCTTCGTGGTGGGAAGATACGCAGCCTATCCTTTTAGCTGCTCCCGAATTCTTTTGTTACGGAACGATATTTCAAATTCATAGAATAGAAGACGACATGACGATCTCTGCCTTGACCCGCTCCACCTCAAAACGCGTCTCTGACCTGCTGGGTCAGATGACTTTGGATGAAAAGTTTGCCCAGATTGGTTCCTACTACATCTATGATCTGCAAACAAAGGGGCAACTGGACCAGCGGAAAATGGAGGAGATGTTAAAGGACGGTATCGGGCAGATCACTCGGTTGGCAGGCGCATCCACGCTAGATCCTCAATCTGCGGCCAGGATGGCGAACAGCATTCAACGGTTTCTGGTTGAACGTACGCGCCTTGGGATTCCCGCGATTGTTCATGAGGAATGTTGTTCCGGCGCGATGGTGCTGGGTGGCAGCACTTTTCCAGAGGTACTCGGGCTGGCCGGCACATTCCAACCGGAGCTGGTCGAACATATGGCGGATGTCATCCGTAAGCAGTTGCGCGCGATTGGGGCGCATCAGGGACTGTCTCCTGTGCTGGACGTCGCACGTGACCCGCGCTGGGGACGCGTCGAGGAAACCTTTGGCGAAGACCCCACGCTCGTCAGTCATTTCGGCGTGGCCTATATTCGCGGTCTCCAGGGCCATGATCTCACGGAAGGGATCATGGCTACTGGCAAACATTTCATTGGGCACAGCATCTCGCAAGGTGGACTCAATTGCGGGCCCGTCCATGTGGGCATGCGTGAACTCTATGATGTCTACCTTGCTCCTTTCCAGGCGGCCATCTGCGATGCGAAGCTGGCCACAATTATGAATTCCTATCCTGAATTGGATGGAGAAGTGGTGGCCGCTTCGCGCCGCTTCCTGACGGATCTGCTGCGCGGGACTCTCGGCTTCGACGGATTGGTCGTTTCGGACTATGTAGCCATCAACATGATCCATGAGTATCACAAGATGGCTCCCGACAAACCAACAGCGGCGCGCCTGGCGCTCAACGCGGGGATCGATGTGGAACTGCCTGCCACCGTTTATTATGGCCAGCCTCTGCGGATGGCTCTGGAGGCAGGTGAGATCAGTCTTGAGTTGGTCGATACGGCCGTATATCGTCATCTTCAAAAGAAGTTTGAACTTGGCCTGTTTGATCATCCCTATGTGGATGAAGATCGTGTGTATGAGGTATTTGAGACGGCTGAGCAGCGCAACCTGGCGCGCGAGCTGGCTCGCAAGAGCATGGTCCTGTTGAAGAACGACGGGCTGCTGCCGCTTAAAAAGTCGGTCAAGACCCTGGCTGTCATCGGGCCGAACGCTCATGACGGTCGCAATCAGCTTGGCGATTACTCTTACGCGGCGATGTCGAAGTTAATGGAGTTTACGAAACCGGAGAACTCCTCCTTTGTGGAAATTGACTCTGCCGCAGTGGCAGAATACGATATCAAGGTGGTTACGGCTCTGGCTGGCATTCGTGAAGTAGTCTCTCCAGATACCAAAATCCTTTACGCCAGAGGATGTGACAACCTCGACAATGATTGCAGCGGTTTTGACGAGGCTGTGAAGGTCGCCGGGCAGGCGGATGTTGTGGTGCTGGTCCTTGGAGATCGCTCCGGCATGATTCCTTCCTGCACCACCGGCGAAACGCGCGATAGTGTGGACCTGCGTTTACCCGGCGTCCAGGAAGAACTTGCCCGTGCTATCCTTGCTACGGGGAAGCCGGTCGCAGTGGTGCTGGTCAATGGACGGCCGTTTGCCATTCCGTGGCTGGACGAGAGCGCAAATGCGATCCTCGAAGCCTGGCTGCCTGGTGAAGAGGGCGGGCGGGCGATTGCGGATGTCTTATTTGGTGACATCAACCCCGGTGGAAAACTGCCGATCACCTTCCCGCGCCACGTAGGACAGGTGCCGATCTTCTATAGCTGCAAGCCATCCGCTATGCGCTCCAACTGGTACGTGGATTATGTCTCCGAGAAGGTGACGCCATTGTATCCATTTGGGCATGGTCTGAGCTTCACCAGTTTTGAATATAGCGATCTATCTTTGGATAAGAAGTTTGTTACAGAGGGGGAGAGCGTGGATCTCTCTCTCAAGATTGCAAACACCGGTTCTGTGGTTGGCGACGAGGTTGTCCAGTTGTATATCCGCGATGAGTTTGCCAGCATACCGCGCCCCGTCAAAGAACTCAAAGGTTATGTACGCCTGACGCTCAAACCTGGTGAAGAGTGCAAGGTTATATTTCATCTGCCAGTTAACCAACTGGCTTTTTATGATGAAGACTTAAACCTGATTCTTGAATCTGGAAGAATTGAAGTAATGCTTGGCAGCTCGTCCGAGGATATCCACCTGCGTGGGGAGTTCGAGATCAGCGGTGCAAAGAACATACCTGTGAAAGAACGTGTACTGGTTTGTCCTGTTGCCATTGAATAATTTTGTTCTTAAAGGGACTTTGTGTTTTCAATCTAAATCTGTCCATTTAGTCGGCATTTCAAAAATTAAACATAAACTGCCCATTGTATTTTGCAAAAAGATCGCTATAATATTTACAGAATTAGTTTATCCAATCAATAAACAAAATACATCTATGCTCACTGGCGATCAGGAAAAAGTACGGAAGGTCAACAAGTCCATTGTCCTCAATATGCTCCGACTTCACGCACCTATATCGCGTGCTCAAGTAGCGAATCTGACAGGATTGAATCGCGGTACGGTTTCGAACATTGTGAATGTGCTGATCGAGGAAGGCCTGGTTTATGAAGAGGAACAAAAAGGCTCCAGAATTGGCCGTCCAGCGATTGCTTTAGGGCTCAAACCTGACGGCGGCGCTGTCATTGGGGTGGAAATTGGGGTGGATTTTATTGCTGTTCTGCTTACGAATTTTATAGCAGAAACGATCTGGGAAACCAGAATTCAGATGGATCCCTCGCAATCTCAAACCAGCATCATCAGCCAGGCAGAGCAGTTGATCGATCAGGCTCTTTCCATGGCTAATGCAAAAGCGCTCCGGCCACTTGGAATCGGTGTTGGCCTGCCGGGGCTGGTCAATGCCCACCAGGGGAATCTGATCATGGCGCCCAACCTTCACTGGCGGAACGTCCCGCTGCGCCTGATGTGGAACCAGCGTTTTCATTTGCCTATTTATGTCGAGAACGAAGCGAATTTATCGGCCCTGGGCGAGTACTACTTCGGGATCGCGCGCAATGTCGATAATTTCATCTACTTGAGTGCCGGTATAGGCCTGGGCGGCGGCATCATGATGGGTGGAAAGCTGTTTCGTGGGGCGCATGGGTATGGCGGGGAGATCGGACATATCCAGCGCGATCCACTGGGTGAGCAATGTGGTTGTGGGCGGGTTGGCTGCTGGGAAACCCAGGTGGGGCCGCGCGCGGTACTTCATCGGGTGAAAAAAGAACTCGAGACCCACACAGACCGATTTCTGCTGGATGCCTGTTCGGGCGATATGAATAACCTTACTTTTGAGATGGTAGTAAAATCTGCCCTGGAAGGAAATACTCTGTGTCGCCAGGCAATCGAAGAAGTGGCAGTGAATTTGGGAATGGGGATTACCGACATGGTGCATGTGTTCAACCCGGAACTGGTTTTGATCGGCGGGGCTTTTATTCAGGCAAAAGATATTTTGCAGCCCATTATTGAAAGAACAATTTTTTCAAACATATTGCAACCCTGCGCCGATGGCCTGCGCGTGGCATTCTCTGAACGTGGAGTCAATGATTGTGTGTTGGGTGCCATCGCGATCGTGCTGGATGATATCTTGCATGAGATGGTCATCAGTTAGATTCGACGAGTGATCGATTTTCCAGAGGAAGTCTGTCTTTACCAAGGAGGTGCCACGCACGAATAAAAAATTTTTTACGCAGAATCGATGTCGTACAAACCTAAAATGAAGGAGATACAAGATGAAATCCAATCGTGTGATGATAGCCGTCTTTTCTCTGATGGTTATCGGTTCCATGCTGCTGTCTGCCTGTGGGGCAGGTAGCGGCGGTGGTGGGAAGACCAAGATCGGTCTGTCCTTCTCGGACTTTGCGACCGAGCGCTGGAAGAACGAAGAAGTGCTGATGCGCAAGCTGTTGGAAGAGAAAGGCTATGAAGTCCTTTCTGCCGAAGCCAACCATGATGTCAAACTGCAG
>DASTJG010000665.1:0-10738 GCA_035716785.1 Anaerolineales bacterium | reverse complement strand
GGCAGACATCCTGATCCTGGATGAACCAACCGCTGTCCTCACCCCGCAGGAAGTGGAAGGGTTGTTCAAGATTCTGCAAACGCTGATCGAAAAAGGCAAATCCATCATCTTCATCACTCACAAGCTCAAGGAAGTAATGGCCGTTGCCGATCAGATCACTGTCCTGCGCGGGGGACGCGTGGTCGGGACTGTATCTCCCGACGCGGTTAACCCGGAAAAGCTGGCGTCGATGATGGTCGGTCGCGACGTCAACCTCGTTGTCACGAAAAAGGTCGCCGCTCCCAAAGAGCCAGTGCTCGAAGTCAAAGACCTGATCGTGCGCGACGAGCGTGAGCATACGACGGTACAGGGAGTGTCCTTTGAAGTTCGCAAGGGCGAAGTGCTGGGGATCGCAGGAGTACAGGGGAATGGCCAGACCGAACTGGTCTATGCCCTGACCGGATTGCTGCCCATCGTGAGCGGTGAGGTGCGGATCATGGGGAAACCACTGCACCACAACTCACCGCGCGAGATCCTCGAACGCGGCGTGGCCCACATCCCGGAAGACCGCCAGAAGCATGGCTTGATCCTGTCCTTCCCCATCCACGACAACCTGATGCTGTGCACGTACTATGAGCCGCCTTTTGCACGCGGCGTCGCCTTGCAGGAAAAGACGATCTTTGACAACGCCGAAAAACTTGTCAAGCAATACGACGTGCGCACACCGAGTATTTTCGTCCCGGCTTCCTCGCTTTCGGGCGGCAATCAGCAAAAGGTGATCGTGGCACGCGAGTTTTCGCGTCCCATCGAATTACTGATCGCCTCCCAGCCGACCCGCGGGTTGGATGTCGGCTCGATCGAATACATTCACAACCGCATCATCGAAAAGCGCGATGAGGGAACAGGCATCCTGGTCGTTTCCTCTGAATTGGATGAAGTTCTGGCTCTATCAGACCGCATCGCGGTCATGTACCACGGCCAGATCATGGACATCATCCCGGCTGCACAGGCTACCAAGGAAAATCTGGGCTTGCTAATGGCAGGCATCAAACCTTCCGAGGCGGACATGGTTGCCTCTGCGAAAAAGCGTCAGGAAGTGGAACGGGTCTTTTAGGAGAACATCACGTGAGCGACAACCCCATAAAATCCTCTGAAGAGAACCAGCCTCCTGCAAAGACAAAAGAGAGCAAACGCTCTTCCCTACTGGAGACTCTATTAGTACCCGCGTTGGCTGTCTTCACCGGACTGGTCATCGGCGGCATTGCCATCATTGCCAGCGGTGAAAATGCATTTACGGCGTATGGTGCACTTTTCGGTGGCTCCTTTGGGTCACTGGGACAGATCATCGAAGGCATTCGTATTTATTTCGCCACCGGTGAATCGAAGGAATTGCTGCGAAGCATCTATCCGTTCACCGAGAGTCTGGTGGCCGCAACACCCTACATCTTTGCTGCTCTCTCGGTCGCGGTTGGTTTCCGCTGCGGCTTGTTCAACATTGGCGCCGAAGGTCAGGTGCTCATCGGTGCATTGTGCTCGGCCTATGTTGGTTATAGCATTACCGGCTTGCCCGCATTCATCCACCTCCCACTGGCTTTGTTGGGCGGCGCACTGGGCGGCGCGATCTGGGGTATGATCCCGGGTTATCTCAAGGCGCGCTTTGGTGCGCACGAGGTGGTCAACACGATCATGATGAACTGGATCGCCTTCAAGCTGAGCGACTGGCTGTTGAACGGCCCGATGAAAGCCTCCGGCTTCCGCCCGGTCACACCGAACATCGAAGAGTCCGCGGAACTGCCGCGCTTCTTCGCCGATCCCCTGCGCCTGAACTGGGGCTTCGTGCTGGCGCTGGCAGCAGCCTGGTTTGTGTACTGGTTCTTGTTCAAGACCACGCTCGGTTTCGAGATCCGTTCCGTAGGCGCCAACCCCGATGCAGCCAAATATGCAGGCATGAACGTCACGCGGAACTTCGTCCTGGTAATGGCATTGGCTGGCGCGCTGGCCGGGCTGGCCGGTTCCTCGCAGGTGCTGGGTGTGGATCACTGGGTTGGACAAGGCTTCTCGGCCGGTTATGGCTTTGACTCGATTGCGCTGGCACTCCTGGGGAAGAGCCATCCATTTGGCGTGGTGCTCGCTGCCCTGCTGTTTGGCTTCCTGCGCAGCGGAGCCACTCGTATGCAGTCCATGGCTGGCATCCCAATCGATATCATCTCGATTATCCAGGGATTGATCGTCATCTTCATCGCTGCTCCAGCCATCATTCGCTGGATCTATCGCATCCGTATCCCCACCACCGCGGAGCAAACCGTGCTCACCCGCGGCTGGGGCAAATAACGCGAGGCTTGCATGGCAGTCGCAACTAAATATGTCGAAACCATTACCTTTCGCCGCACACGCATCGCGTACGGCATTACCTTACTCGCCTTCAGCCTGCTGATCTTCTTGGCTTTTGGATTAAATACTGAACCCGGCGTGCAGACCGTCTTCGGTCTGAACCTCGCAGGTTCAGAGGCGATCCCTATTCCAGATCTCACTGTGCCATCCCAGGCAGTCGTTTATGCCTGCGCGCTCATCCTTGCTTTTCTCGGCGCCTTTCAACTGGCGCGCGGCATCCAGCTCACAGGTGTGCTGGTCGGTGCGATCGCGTTCGCTTTTGTGACCGCTTTCCTGACGTGGGCCGCAGCCGATAAATCGTTCAACCTTGTGGGCATGCTGAATAGTTCGCTGGTGCGCGCCACCCCCATCGCTCTGGCGGCATTGTGCGGTGTGATCAGCGAACGTTCCGCCGTAATCAACATCGGGATCGAGGGGATGATGCTCTTATCTGCCCAGGTCGCGGTTGTGGTGGGAACGCTCACAGGCAGCCTTTACATCGCCTTGCTGGCCGCCATCCTTTGCGGCGCGCTGATCGCTGCCCTGCATGCGGTACTCGTCATCCGCTTCAAAGTGGATCAGGTTGTCAGCGGCGTGGCCATCAATATCATCGGCGCAGGCGTGACCTCCTTTGTCAGCTCGCGTTTCCTCGAAAAGAATACGGATCTACTCAACAATTCCGGCACGTTTCCCAGCATCTCCATTCCCATTCTTTCGAAGATCCCGATCCTTGGACCGGTGCTATTCGAGAACAACCTGATCATCTACCTGACTATCCTGCTGGTCATCGTACTGCATATTGTGTTGTTTTATACCCCGTGGGGTCTGCGTACGCGTGCAGTGGGCGAACATCCCAAAGCCGCAGATACGCTGGGCATTAATGTATATCTCGTGAGATATGTCAATGTCATCATCGGCGGGATGATCGCCGGGCTGGGCGGCGCTTACTTTACGATCGGTTCCGTGGGACGCTTCGATGAGATCATGACGGCAGGCAAAGGTTTCATCGGCCTGGCCGCGATGATCTTTGGGAAGTGGAATCCACTCGGAGCTTATACATCCTCCATGATCTTTGGTTTCGCAGATTCGCTGCAGGTGAAACTTCAAATTCTGCGTGTGCCCATTCCCTCCGAATTTTTGCTGATGGCGCCTTATATCGTAACGATGATCATCCTGACCGGGGTTGTGGGACGCGCGATCCCACCTGCTGCGGATGGTCAGGCTTACGAAAAGTGATTTCAGCTACCCTTTAGTACTATTCCCCTCTCCCTCCTTCGTTCACTCAGGATGGGAGAGGTTTTTTATAGGAACAAAGGGGAATATAACGTCGTCTGAACTCGTGTACCCCGCACACCACACCAGCGAAGCACGCCGCATAGCGGTAGTGTGGGTAAGACGCTTAAAGAAGCGCGCGGGTGTAAAATTATTTTGCTAACAAAGAGGAGAAGCCAATGCTCAAAGTCTCTCGCAATCTTTCGGTCTTGGTTGTTATCATTTTAATACTGTCAGCATGTAATCTGCCATCGAACGCACCTGCTACAGAGGGACCCAACGCCGTACTTACCGCGGCTGCCCTGACTGTGCAGGCACAAATGACACAATCGGTCCCTTTCAGTACACCAACACTGCCACTCACTTTACCGACGAACACATCTGCACCTGCGCCTACGCTGCCGCCAGCACCTACCGCTACCCGTGTGGCATCCGCCACTCCGGTATGTGACCAGGCACAGTTCGTAAAAGATGTAAATATCCCGGATGGATCGCAGCTCTCTCCCGGAGCTGCATTCACAAAGACCTGGCGTTTGCGAAATGCCGGTGTGTGCACATGGTCCGGGTATGCGCTTGTTTTTGACAGCGGCGATTCGATGGGTGGCGTTGCAGAAGCGGTCGGATCTGTTTCCCCCGGACAGGAAGTGGACATTTCCGTCAATTTCACGGCGCCTACAAGCTCAGGCTCTTATCGCAGCTACTGGCGCCTCCGAAATTCGTCGGGGGTTTTGATCCCTGTCCTGGGCGGGACACAGGGCAAGTCATTCTTTGTGGACATCAAAGTATCGGTAGCCAGTTCTGGTTTTGATTTACACACACGCGCCACAGATGCCAACTGGGTCAGCAGCGCAGGCACCCTTTCCTTCGGCGGACCGGATACGGATTCAAATGGCTTTGCAATGTACCGCAACGGCCAAAAGTTGGAGGATGGCACATCTCCATCAAAGGTCCTGGAGATGCACCCACAGTGGGTAGACAATGGCGTGATCACAGGACTATACCCTAACTATACTGTAGTATCAGGTGAACACTTCACGGCAAAGATTGGTTTCCTGGCCAAGAACGATGGAACTTGCGGAGCAGGAGATGCCAAATTCCAGTTGAATTACAAGGAATCTGGGGTTCTTAAACCGCTTGGCGAATGGACAGACACCTGCGACGGTACTTTAGATACGATTGATGTTAATTTAAGCAGTATCGCGGGCAAAACGGTCCAATTTGCTCTGGCGGTCATGGCAAATGGCCCGGCCGGGCAGGACTGGGCGGTGTGGGTCAGCCCACAGGTCAAGATACCATGATAAAATGGCGGGCGCCCGATAACAATCGGGCGCTTTTTATAAGAAGGTATAATGAATACCTTCGTTGACCTGTTCTCCCAGAGTTCACGGAAAGGAAATGTGAATGTCAAACTTTCGTATATATAAACTTTTGACGGTAGTCAGTATCCTTACATTAATCATTTCTGCCTGCGGTGCCTCAGAGATACCAGCTTCGGCTATTTCTACCTCGGTTGCACTGACTGTTGAGGCCCGAATCGCACCAGAGTCGCCACTTACCTCCCCATCCCCTGCCCTGACAGATACTCCACTGCCTCTTGCCACGGCTACGGCCTCTGCCATAGCCACCGAAACGCCAGCGACCATAGTCGATGATGAACTTTGCACCACCAGCGCCCTTCTGGTAAGTGAGACCCACCCGGACGGCACTATCATCCTGCCCGGGACAACATTTACCAAGATATGGCGGATCCAAAACAGCGGCACATGCACCTGGGACACAAGATGGCAGCTGATCTTTAATGGCGGCGATCGCCTGGGCAGTTCACTGACGTACAACCTTCCATTGCCGGCGGAACCCGGTCAATCGGTCGAAGTTCCGATCATATTGAAATCTCCTGATAGTGGCGGGCCGCACACAGGCGAGTGGATGCTCAAGTCGCCCTGGGGAAAGACATTTGGCATTGGTCAATACAGCGTTCCGCTGACAACTTCCATCGTAGTAGGCAGCGGCACTCCTGAAAACAACAAGACGGAAACTGTCTTTAACGTCACGGCTGTAACCTATGAGGTTGATCGAAGATGCAGTCCTGCCAATACCTTTTACACGATCAGAGCCTTCATTACCACCAATGGACCGATAAAAGTCGGTTTCTGGACATACCAAAGTGATGGTCATCTGGAAAAGAACTTTCAACTCGTTTTCAAGGAAGCCTCGACAAAATCCTTCGAGTGGGAGTGGTCGCAAAAGAAAGGTTCATCTCCCAATCCGCGCTGGGCACAAATCATCGTCACATCTCCTGTCTACCAGGAATTTGCTCCAGTAATCCTTCCTGGACTTTGCTACCATGAATAGGTAAGGAACAAAAAGAGCCTCTCTGCAGGCTCTTTTTGTTTGGGAACCCGAAAGCGACTTAAAACGTCTTATTGAATGGCTTATTTCGTAACCGGAGGCATTCATGCATAGCACACGTTCCAAGAAGCTCCTTATCCCTATTGCTGTCCTGACAGCGGCCATTCTCGCTTGCAACGGGCCGTTCGCAGCTGCTACCCCGCAACCTGCAGCGACTCTTGACGCATTGTACACTGCCGCCGCGCAGACCCTTGCAGGAATGTCTACACAGGCCGTTGCCACCCAGTTTTCACCTACACCTACGCTTTCCCTGCCTGTAACTGCCAGTCCCACTGTCATGAACACCTACACGTCCGTCCCGCCATTGACTTCAGCGCCAGTCAGCCGGTGTGACGCAGCCGCGTTTGTGAGCGATGTTACCTACCCTGATGGCGCCAATGTAACACTGGGAGGCACATTCACAAAAATCTGGAGACTAAAGAATATTGGGACGTGCACGTGGACAACCTCCTATGCTCTTGTGTATGTGTCGGGGGAACGGTTCGGGGCGCCGGGCGCCGTCGCAATGCCGACCAGCGTAGGGCCCGGTCAGACCGTTGATCTTGCCGTCAATTTGACCGCACCCAATCAGGGCGGTCACTATCGTGGCTTTTGGAAGCTTCGCAACGCGTCAAACGTGCTCTTTGGTATTGGAACAGACGCGGCTTCGAATTTCTTTGTCGATATCAATGTGACCGGATATGCCGTCACGGCTTACGACTTTGTTGCCAACAACAACTTCTGTGATGACGCCAGCTGGAGCAATGCTTCACGAGACCTTCACTGTCCGGGCTCCGATGGGGACAACCGTGGTTTTGTCATGGCGCTCGACTCGCCCAAGCTGGAAGATGGTAAATCACAGGGACAAGGCCTGTTAACCTTCCCGGAACAAAAGAGTGATGGTTTCATCAGCGGCAAATACGAAGCCATCAAGATCCAGTCTGGAGACCGTTTCCAGACATTGATTGGTTGCGAATATAAAGCGAATGATTGTGACGTAGTTTTCCGCCTCCAATATCAGGTGGGCAGCGGCGGCATCCGGACGCTTGGACAATGGCGCGAAGTATACGAAGGGCAATACTATCCGGTCAACATAGACCTGAGCACGCTGAGCGGAGAAAAAGTCAAATTTATTTTTACGGTTTTTGCGAACGGTTCGTCGCACGAAGATCATGCCATGTGGGTCAATCCGCGTATTACGCGGCAAAGTTCCAACCCGGCCACATCGACACCTACCCCCACTAAAACGCCCACCCCGGCAGTGCCAACAGTGACTACTCAGGCAGTCACCAATATTACAAGCACCACGGCGACCGGCAACGGGAATATCACTGCGCTGGGCATACCGAATCCAACCCAGCATGGTGTTGTCTGGAGTACGTCTGCCAATCCCACTACCGCAGATAACAAAACCACAGACGGCCCGGTCAGCGCGACGGGTGCTTTTACCAGTTCGATCACCGGTCTTACGCCAGGGACACTCTATCACGTCCGCGCCTATGCCACCAATGCAGCCGGCACAGCCTATGGTGAGGATGTTACCTTCACTGCCACTGCCTACCAGCTACCCACAGTGACTACTCAGGCAGTCACCAATATTACGACAACCACCGCTAGAGGAAATGGCAATGTGACCACCCTCGGTGTACCCAATCCAACCCAGCATGGTGTCGTCTGGAGCACATCTATCAATCCCGCGATCGACGATCCTGCAGATAACAAAACCACAAACGGCGCGGTCAGCGCAACAGGAGCCTTTACCAGTACGATCACCGGTCTGACACCAGGGACACTCTATCATGTCCGCGCCTATGTTACCAATGCAGCCGGTACAGCCTATGGTGAGGATGTTACTTTCACTGCCTATCAACTACCCGCAGTTACTACTATCTCGCCGGTCACCGATTTTACGGCAACTACAGCTACAGTGAACGGTACTATTACCGCCCTCGGCGTGCCCAATCCGACCCAACATGGTGTGGTCTGGAGCACGGAGGCCAACCCCAGCATTGACGATCCCGCAGATAACAGAACTACAGACGGTCCTGTCACCGCAATCGGCCCCTTTACCAGCACGATGACCGTATTGACGTCAGGGACCACCTATTATGTCCGTACCTACGCTACGAATGAAGCCGGCACGGCATATGGTGCGGAACTCACTTTTCTTATGCCGTAGTGCGAAAATATTTTGCGTACCGCGCTAGCGGTATAATCTAACTGGAAGTATGGCATATGCCTATGCGTATACCGTACTTCCAGTCCACTGTTTTGAGCATAGTTTCATGGAGGTAATAGTATGCCTGTTCGAAAATCTGTGCGACGAGTCGTACTCATTTCGTTGACCGCCGCACTGACACTTGCCGCGTGTAATATGGGGGCCACACCTGCTCCGACTGTTGATATCAACGCCATCAACACGGCTGCCTTCAACACGGCTGCAGCACAAATATCTGCCGGACAGACCCAGACTGCTCTCGTCGCACCTTCAATGACCCCAACGAATACAACTGCTCCTCTCGCCACCGTTGTAGTATCTGGGAATGGGACGGTCTTGCCCACGACTGCAGGAGGATTTCCAACCTTATCGTTCAATACTACACCAACCACCCCGCTCGCAGGCTTCACTCCACTTGCAACGATAGCCCCCACTTCCGCCGGCATTGGAAATACTGCTTCTGGTTGTAATGACGCGCTGTTTGTAAGTGAAACTCTTCCAGACAAATCCGTTGTGGGTGCCGGGAAAGACTTTACCAAGGCTTGGGAACTAAAAAATACAGGTACCTGCAACTGGGATGAAGGTTATGCCTTCGCTTTTCAGGCACACCTTTCCAGTGCTGAGATAGAAGGATATGACATCGTAATCAAGTCAAGCGATGAAGCTACAAAGCCAAATCACAGCCAGTCATTTATAATCAAATTGACCGCTCCTACCACAGCGGGAGAATATAAAGGATACTGGAAGATGAAAGACGATAACGGAAGTTATTTTGGCCCGCTTGTTTTCTTCGACATTGTCGTTAAATAACCACAAAATCATAAAGAAGAAGATAACCTATGATAAAAAAACAAGTCACAATTGTCCTCTTTGCCGCCGCACTGATGCTGACAGCCTGTAATATGGGGGCTACACCTGCTCCGACTGTCGATATCAACGCTATCAATACGGCTGCATTCAACACTGCTGTGGCACAAGTATCTATCGGACAGACCCAAACTGCCCTCGCCGCGCCCTCAACTACTCCAACAAACACAGCTGCTCCCCTGGCTACTACTGCATTACCTGGCAATGGGACGGTCTTGCCCCCGACTGCAGGAGGGTTTCCAACTGTGTCGTTTAATACCACGCCAACCACCCCACTCGCAGGCTTTACAGCAGTTGTATCGCCTGCCGCGCCGGCAGCGGCAACTGCCCCTCTGGGTGACGAATGCAGTAACAATGCTTTTGAAGGAGATATCACAATTCCTGATGGGAGTGTTATAGCCCCCGGCACAAATTTCACAAAAACTTGGAAGATCCGGAACACAGGCACTTGCTTATGGGACGACGGCTTCAGCCTCGTTTACATTGGTGGCAGCACACCAAATCTTGATCCCTACAATTACAAATTCAGCAAAACCAAGGATAATGATTTTGTTGCCACCGGAGAAGCGATCGATATTTCTCTCCAGTTGACCGCGCCGTGCAACCCCGGCAAATATGAGGGACACTGGCGCATGAAAAATGACAAAGGTTACTATTTTGGGACAATCTTATCTGTCTATATCGAAGTGACGCAAAAGGATAAGAAGTGTGGAAAGTAAAAAGTATGGAACTGTCTAGAGGTTCAATGAAAATAAAACTGTTTGTCACGGTTGCTCTCATGACCACGCTTGTCGCAGCATGCGGCTCGCCAAACACGCCACCGGCTGAACCCACCCCTGATGTAGCCGCCGTGCGCACCTCCGCGGCGAGCACAGTCGTTTCCCAATTCACGCTGACTGCCGCAGCCTTCACACCCACAGTATCTCTACCCACCGAGACGCTCACTCCCGCAGCAACCGGCACAGTCACAGTGGCCCCCGTCGCACAAGTGACCAATGCCGCAGGTACGACCGTTTCTCTCTGCGATAGCATGGAATATGTTGCAGATGTGAACATCCCGGATGGCACAAGCATGTCTCCCGGGCAGGACTTCGTCAAAACCTGGAGGATAAAGAATAACGGTTCGTGTCCCTGGGGTGCGGGCTACAAACTTGTTTATGCCGGTTACTCAGATGATATGGACGGACAGTTCCAGCCGCTGGCAGAGGTTGTCCAGCCTAACCAGGAAGTGGAAGTCTCTGTGCAGTTCAAGGCACCCGACGCGACAGGTGAATATCTCAGCGCCTGGCAAATGGAAAATCCGTCAGGTGTGACATTTCCCAAGATCATCTTTGTGAAGATCCTCGTCCAATAAGATTCGTGACTCACGACCTGAAACAAAGGATCAAAAATAAAGCACGCCAGCTGGGATTTATCCTGGCTGGCGTGACGACTCCTGAACCACCCCCACATTACTCTGTATTTGAAAAATGGATCGCACAAGGACACCACGGCACGATGAACTATCTTGCTGAGGAGCGCTCGCGCATCCGCCGCGCTGACCCGCGCGCGGTCCTGCCTGAGTGCAAGTCCATTTTAGTTCTGGCCACTCCGTACAGTCCACTTTCCAGGGAAGAGGGGATAAGGGACAAGGGCGAGGTTGCC
>DASTJG010000664.1:0-2256 GCA_035716785.1 Anaerolineales bacterium | reverse complement strand
CGCCTGAGCCTGATCAATGACCTGCTCGAGTTGGTGGACATCACCCACCGGCGCGACGACATGGTGGACACACTTTCGCGCGGCCTCAAGCAGCGGCTCGGACTCGCCCGCGTCCTGATCCACGACCCGAGCATCCTTGTCCTCGACGAGCCGGCCTCCGGTCTCGACCCGCGCGCCCGTGTGGAGATCCGCGAACTGTTGCTGGAAATCGCCCGGCTTGGCAAGACGATCGTTTTTTCGAGTCATATTCTGGCAGACGTAGCCGAACTCTGCACGCGCGTCGGCATCATGGAAAGCGGAAAAGTAGTTGCTATCGGCACACTCGATCAATTGAGCGAACGCGCCATGCCTCACCGCCTGATCCGGGTCGCTTTCCTCAACCAGGTGGACATCGAGAAGGCACAAACTGCCCTGACTGCTTTGCCCGGCGTCTCTGCCGTTCGCGCTCAGGATGGACTGGGAAACGCAGATTGGACCTCCCTGGAGGCGGAATTCAGCGGAGATGACCAGTTGCTGCATCAGCTTCTCTCTAGCCTGATCGGACAGGGACTGCCCGTTGTACACTTCAGTGAAGAAACCCAAAATCTCGAAGAAGTCTTCATGCGCGCCACGCGAGGGATCGTCTCATGAACGCCGAGTCGCAGGGAACCAACATGGAATCACCAGCGTCCGTTGTGAAAAAAGAGAAAACCTTAAACTGGAGGAATCCGTTCAGGCGGATGCTGGACAACCCGGTGGTATTAAAAGAGTTGCGCGGCCGGATGCGCGGCAAACAGGCATTCGTGCTCCTCACCGTCTATCTGGGAGCGATTGCCCTGTTGATCGGCGTCATTTACGTCTTCATGGCAGAGCAATCATCCTACGGCGGCTGGGATCCGAGCTTTCGCCAGTCGGTAGGCAAATCAGTCTTCGGCGCGGTGGTTTTGCTTGAACTTTTACTGGTCAGTTTTATTGGGCCGGGTCTGACAGCCGGAGCGATCACTGCAGAACGAGAACACCAAACATTTGATCTCTTGCGAACCACTTTGCTCTCGGCGCGCTCGCTGGTCCTGGGAAAACTAGGGTCGGCATTCACGTATCTGTTCCTGCTGATCCTGACCGCGCTGCCCATTCAAAGCCTGGCCTTTTTACTGGGAGGCGTTGGACTGGGCGAGATGGTGGTCGCCAGTTTGATGCTGGTGGTAACGGCACTCTTCTATTGCACGCTGGGGATTTTCTTCTCGAGTTTTATGAAACGCACCCTGAATGCGACAGTCACTTCCTATGGTGCCATTGTGCTGTCGTTCCTATTTATCGTAATCGTCTTTTTTGTGATCGCATACATGGAATCGTTGCCCTATGACAGGGGTCCGGTGCGAGATTTTTTACTCAACATGTTCGTCTGGTTTTTGATTTCCACCAATCCATTCCTGGCAGCGATCATGAGTGAAGTCATACTGGTGGAGGAACAAAGTCTCTTTATTACAAGCAACATGCCATTCGGGAATACCCCGTCCTATTTCCTTTCGCCGTGGATCGTTTTTACCGTGATCTATCTTTTCCTGACACTACTCATGATTGTCCTGAGCATCTATAGGGTGAAACGTCCCGATCGTTAAATGTACAATGAGTTATTGAATGCCTGGATAAACGTATGACAACGATTACTGATTTATCTCAAATCCTCAATTCGTGGATCCGACGCCTGCGTTTGCAACGCGCACTTGTCTGGAGCTCGCGCGGGTTGATCCTTGGATTGGCATTGTCCCTTGTACTTGGAGGAATTGGTCTGTATCGAGCGGAGTTGCCCCGCGGAGAATTTCTCGCGCTTGTCATCTTTACCCCCTTGCTGATTTGCTCTATTGCTGCTGTGATTGCCTGGTTATGGCCGGTTCGACCTCTCCAAGCCGCACGTTACTTCGATCAGCGCTTCCGTTTGAAAGAACGCGTCAGCACCGCGCTCGAACTGAATCAACGCTCTGAAAGCATCCTGCCTGAGATGATCGACCGCCAGTTGCAGGATGCGGTCGCTGCATCGAACCAGGTGAACCTGCGCCGTGACCTGCCATTTCGCTATCACCTCTGGGAAGGAGTAGTTACCCTTCTATTTGTCGTCTTGATTGGCATGGTCTGGTTTCGAGGCGAGAGCTGGTTTCTACGAGGGCAGCAATCACGTGCCGTGGAACAGGCCGTTGAAGAGCAGACCACAAAGATCGAAGAGATCATCAAACAGATCGAGGCAAATGAAGCCCTGAGTGAAACGCAAAAGGAAGCGAT
>DASTJG010000663.1:0-3250 GCA_035716785.1 Anaerolineales bacterium | reverse complement strand
AGGGGCGGTAGTTTGTGTCCGCGCTGTAATTGATACGTGCCATATATTCCTCGTTCTGCTTCGACAGGAATCCCCATCTCCTGAAGCCTCACGATATATCGCCGGACAGTCCGTACATCCACCTCCAGCCGCCGCGCGATCTCCGAGCCGCTCATCTGCCTGCGGGATTGTAAAAGCTCCAGCACCGACAACAGCCGGGTAGTAGGGGAGTACATTTTTAAAATTCTCCTTTTATTAGGACCAATCTTGTCCTAATTTTACTATATGATTGAAATGTAAATGGATATTTCACTTCGGTTGAATTGTCCATTTCAAACTACCTGCTCGTGAAAAGGAGAAATAAAGAATGACCGCAAATGTACCGGAAGGCTACAACACCATCAATCCCTTTATTATTACGAAAGGCGCTCTACAGCTCGTTGAATTCCTGGAAAAGGTCTTTGAAGCACAGGAAATCAAGGAAGCGCGAACGATCGATACCGATGGATTATTGCTGCATGCGGAGTTTAAAATCGGCAACTCAATAGTCATGGTGGCTGAGACAAAAGAAGGCTGGCCTTATACTCCAAGCCTTTTGCAAATCTACGTGGAGGATGTAGAGAAAACGCTGAAGTGTGCGGAGGAATTGGGAGCAAAGATTGTTACCAAGCCGACAGAATTTTACGGCGATATTTTTTCACGCTTCGTGGATCCCTGGGACAATCTTTGGTGGGTATACCAGCATCGTGGAGAAAACACCTGGGAGGAAAATATCAGTACTGATGATCAGGTGAGCTGGAATACTGAGTCAGGTGAACTTCAGTATATTCACGATACCCTTTTGGAAACAATGAAGCGTTTGGGCAAGAAATAGTCCTGTATTCTCGAATGATGATGTTTAATATCGCTGTTCAACGACTTCATAATCAACGCCTTCTACGGACCCAGTTCCAGGCGCCAGGCGAGGTGGTTGCCTGGATGGGGGCTGTACAAGCCCAGGAGTATGCATTTGCAAAATGGGCATTGGGACTGCGAATGGCGAATGCGATGGATACTGTTATCGAGCAGGCCTTCAACGAAGGCACGATCCTGCGCACCCATCTGATGCGCCCTACCTGGCATTTTGTCGCACCCGCTGACATCCGTTGGATGCTCGAATTGACCGGGCCGCGCGTCAACGCCTTCAATGCCTTCAAGTATCGTCAACTGGAGTTGGATGATGCCCTTTTCAAACGCAGTCATGCGGCCATTGTCAAAGCTTTGCAGGGCGGCAAACAACTTACGCGGGCTGAACTGCGCGAGGTACTTCAGCGTGCCGGCATTGCTACGACAGGCATTACACCCGGCAGTGAGCACCGCACGAGTCATATCCTGATGCGGGCCGAGTTGGATGGAGTGATTTGCAGTGGACCGCGACGCGGCAAACAGTTCACGTACATGTTACTGGAGGAACGCGCCCCACACGCGAAAACGCTACCGCGTGATGAAGCTCTGGCTGAGCTTATCCGGCGATACTTCGCGAGTCACGGACCGGCCACCATGCGAGACTTCGCCTGGTGGTCGGGGTTGACAATGGCGGATGTAAAAGCTGGTTTGGCTATGCTTGGTTCTCGACTGAGCCAGGAGATGATCGATGGACAAACCTATTGGTTCTCTTCAGCGACGCCTCCTGTACACGATAAGACGATCACAGCTCATCTACTTCCGGTTCTTGATGAATACACGGTGGCTTATAAAGATCGAAGTGCTGTGTTGGATACAAGATATACAAAGCAGATAGGCAGTTGGAACGAAATTCTTATCGATCATGCCATCACAGTTAACGGTCAGGTTGTGGGCATGTGGCAGCGTACACTCAAAAAAGATGCAGTGGTTGTGACGTTCAATCCGTTTACTACTTTGGCGGTCGCTGAACAACAGGCTGTTGCCGCGGCTGCGCGGCGTTACGGCGACTTCCTCGGTATGCCCGTGGTGTATGAAGAATGAACTGCCGAAATTTACTGTAATGTTAAGCGGTCACATATGTGACATATTTCTTTAATGTATTGCTCATTGCCAACTCATCAAACACTCAATTGCAAGTTGCAAAATTATCTCTTGTCCGTGATGTATCTAAAAGTAAAAATGCCGCCTTACTATGATGGTACCTATGGGTCAGACCTGGTAAGGTAAAAATAATTTGTCTTGTCTTGACTTAATAAGACAAATGTTCTAAAATTAGTCGTATTAAGTAACCAATTGGTTACACAGAGCATGAGAAGAGACGTTTTTCAAGCATTAGCAGACCCCAACCGAAGGGCCATCATCAGCCTATTAGCGAATCAACAGCTTACAGTCAAAGCTGTGGCGAAGCATTTTCCGATCAGCCGGCCGGCTGTTTCCAGGCATGTCAAAATCCTGGCTGAATGTGGATTGATCGTTGTCCATCAGAAAGGCCGTGAACGATTCTGTGAGGCTCGTCTGGATAAGTTAGACGAGGTTTCGACCTGGATCGAGCAGCAGCGGAAGACATGGGAAGGACGCCTCGATCGTTTGGACGAGTATCTAAGCGAATTACGAAGTGCCGGATAGATAAGTAACTTGAAGTCTAAATGCAGGCTCACAAGACAACTCAATAAGCTTCCTGATTAATGAGACAAGCGGCAAAAGCCAAGGAGAGAAAATGATTGGTCAAACGGAATCCACTCGGAGGTCCGCGCGCAGCGAGCTTGTGATCACGCGCGTTTTCGATGCGCCGCGCGAACTGGTCTGGACGGCTTGGACGGACCCGGAACACTTCAGGCGCTGGTGGGGACCAAAAAATTACATTTGTCCGTTTTGCGAAATGGATTTTCGGGTGGGCGGCAGGTATCTTAACTGTATGCGCTCGTCCGAGGGGCTGGAAGTTTGGAGTACCGGCGTATTTCGCGAAATTGTTCCTATGGAACGAATTGTCTTCACAGATTGTTTTGCTGACGAGAATGGTAATGTTGTCCCTGCGACACATTATGGCCTAAGTCTGGACTTCCCCCTTGAAATGCTGATTACTGTCACATTTGAAGATCAAAATGGCAAGACAAAAATGACCTTGAAGCATATCGGTCTCCCGGCCACTCCTGAAGGCGAGGGCGCCCAGCAGGGTTGGAACGAATCGTTCGATAAGCTTGCCGAAAGCCTTGAATGATCAGGAGAAACGCTTATGGCAGAGACGAATATGGGTTTCCGGGAGAATAACTATGAGAAAAATAATTGTTGCTGAATTTGTTTCCTTCGATGGCGTGATGCAGGCTCC
>DASTJG010000662.1:0-8046 GCA_035716785.1 Anaerolineales bacterium | reverse complement strand
GACCTGCGGCGCGCGCAGCCGGCAGAGTTGTCCGTCAGGTCATCGAGAACGATCTGCCACACCAGATCCTGTTCAATGTCAACGTACCTTTTCTGCCCGACGAGAAGATCCAGGGCATCCGCCTGACCTGGCAGGGATTGCGCGTGTATCACAGCCGTCTGGATAAACGCGTAGACCCGCGCGGGAAGCCCTACTACTGGATTGGTGGGGACGCGCCCACCGGGGTTCCCGAACAAGGAACCGATGTAGGCGCCCTGGCCGAAGGCTTCATCTCTGTCACGCCTCTTCAACTGGACCTCACAGCCTATCGCGTGCTGGCAAACCTTAACACCTGGCATTGGAATGAATCATCTATCGAAACTACACTGCTGGAAGTCCCACAAGAAGTACTGGCCTCGCAGTGACCTGGTTTCTCTTCTCCTTTGCCTACTCCTGAGGGAGGTATTGCCCGCCTTTTCGTAAGAAGGCGGGCAATCGCTTCTCATTATCGATAACTTTGCAACCTTTAACAAGATGTTAACCTATCCTTCCCTTGTCCTTAAAACCGGCTTGATAAGATGCCAATGTATAAAAAACAAGGAGAAAAATAGAAATGACCAAATTTGCTCGTTCGTTCATGTTTGTAATCATTGCCACAAGTTTGCTCCTCGCGGCATGTGCGCCTGCTACTACTCAGGCACCTGAACCCACGGAAGCTCAACCAACAGAATCACTACCTGTCACCGGTTCCGAACCTACCGCCGAAGCTCCCGCGGAAGACCCCATGTCAATGTATGCCCCCGACGCCGTCTCCGGTGACATCATCACAGCCGGTTCCTCCACCGTCTTCCCGCTCTCTGAGCGCATGAAGCAGCGCTTCGAAGAGGAAGGCTTTACCGGAAATCTCACAGTCGATTCGATCGGTTCCGGTGCCGGGATCGAACGTTTCTGTGTCGCCGGTGAAACCGATATTGCGAATGCCTCACGCAAAATGAAAGACAGCGAAGTCGAATCCTGCACCGGCATTGGCCGCAGTGTGGTTGAATTCCAAGTTGGGATCGATGCCCTGGCGGTGGTTGTCAGCGCTGAAAATGATTTCGTGACCGATGTCACCCTCGAAGAACTTGCCCTGATCTTCTCGACTGCTACAAATTGGTCGGATGTGCGCCCCGAGTGGCCGGCGGAACCCATTCAACGCTTCAGCCCCGGCACCGACTCCGGCACATTCGATTACTTCGTCGAAGCGGTGATGGGACCTGCCCACAAGAACGCAGAGGGCAAGGCTGATCTCGAAGCCGGTGAAGCCGCCATCCTCGAATCCGAGGGCACCCAGTTCTCGGAAGATGACAATGTGCTCGTCCAGGGAGTACAGGGTTCCCCCTATGCCATCGGTTACTTCGGCTACGCCTATTATCAGGAAAATGCTTCGACACTCAAAGCCCTTTCCGTGAACAGTATTGCCCCCACTGAAGAAACCGCTGAATCCGGTGAATACCCGATCTCACGCCCGCTCTTCATCTACTCCAGCACCGAGATCATGCAGGAGAAACCACAGGTGAGCGCCTTCATCTACTTCTACCTCACAAATGTTGCCGATGAAATTCTCGATGTCGGCTACTTCCCGGTCAGCGAGGACAAGGCGCAGGAGAATCTGGATACTTGGAACTCCGCACTGGATATGTGATCGAACACCAGACTGCAAATTCGAACCTTCCTTCTCCTGATTGGAGAGGGAAGGTCATTTGCTGTAAATGGGATTTTGACTTTTGCGAAAGGAGGCGCCTTCATGGCTGAACTGACATTGAAAAAAGTGGAAAGGAAAGCTCCTGCAATGAATTTACGACGCAAACCGCGCTGGGGGGAGACGATCATTCAAGGATTGTTATTCTTCAGCGGTTTCTTTTCCATATTCACTACGCTGGGCATTGTGTACGAACTTGGAAAAGAGGCATTGCTTTTTTTTCAGATGCCTGAGGTGGATCTGCTTTCCATCCTGACAACGACGGAGTGGAAACCTCATATCAATAAGTTCGGTATTTGGCCCCTATTCACCTCGACCATGATGACCACGACGATTGCCATGGCCATCGCCATTCCCCTGGGATTGAGCGTCGCGATCTATTTGAGCGAGTATGCCAGTCCCAGAGTCCGCAGCACCCTGAAACCCATTCTGGAAGTCCTGGCGGGAATCCCAACCATCGTGTACGGATATTTCGCTCTGACCTTCATGACTCCCATCCTGCGCGAGCTCTTCGGGAAGGATACGGTCCAAATTTACAATACCGCCTCAGCCGGTTTAGTGATGGGTATTCTCATCCTGCCATTAATCACTTCCATGACCGAGGATGCCTTGAGCGCTGTGCCGCGCTCCCTGCGCGAAGCTGCCTACGGCGTGGGCGCTACCAAGCTGGAGGTCGCCCTGCAAATTGTCGTTCCCGCGGCGCTTTCGGGGATTGCGGCCGCGATCATTGTCGGCATCTCGCGTGCGATCGGGGAAACCATGATCGTGGCAGTCGCCGCCGGTGCGGGACCCAAATTTACTCTCAACCCCTTCGTCGGCGCAGAGACGATCACCGGTCATATCGTGAGGATCTCGGGCGGCGACTTAAGTTACGACTCGATAGACTACAACAGCATTTTCGCGCTGGGGTTGTTCCTGTTCATCATTACCCTGACCCTCAACATTATCAGCCAAGCGATTGTTCGTCGTTTCCGTGAGGTGTACGAATGAAAGAACAAGCAGTCGTTCAAGGGTTCGTCTCCGATCTGCCAGGGCGCAATCGCAAGGGTGTCGTATGGCATGTCCTCTTCCAGGCTTCCACGATCGTCGGCATCATTGCATTGATCGCACTCGTGCTGAACATCATTAATGGCGCGTTTGGGTACGTGGCCTATGAAGCCCGGGTGGACCCCGATACACTTGCGGTGGATGGAATTCCCCTGGAAGACCAGAGCAAGGAACAGCTGGTGGCTCTGCTCCAATCCAAGCTTTCAAGCGGCGCATACAACAAGTTGGACAATGAGAAACCATTTGCCAACAGATCGGAAGAGGAAGTCTTCCAACTGGTCGTGGAAAGAGTTGTCCGGCCGAAAGTCGTCGGGGTATGGAAATTGTGGCCGTCCCTGACCCAGGCTGATGAGATCCGCGCCACAGTGGCACAGGAGCACCCCGGGGCCGAATTGGATTTTGTCTCCTGGCTGACCTATGATTTCGTCAGCCGCCCACAAACCAGTGAGCCCCTGACCGCAGGCGTGCGCACGGCCATTCTCGGCTCACTGTGGACCATCCTGTTCACGATCTTGCTTGCTTTTCCCATCGGTGTGGGCGCCGCCATTTATCTCGAGGAATACGCCGCGGATAACTGGCTCAATCGCGTCATTCAGACCAACATCAATAATCTGGCAGGTGTGCCGTCCATCGTGTATGGCATTTTGGGACTGGCCATCTTTGTACGGACGCTGGAACCATTGACGAGCGGAGAAGTATTCGGATTGGTGGACTCGACCACAGCGAATGGCAGGACCGTGCTCTCGGCCGGACTCACCCTGGGCCTGCTCGTGCTTCCAATCATCATTATCAACGCCCAGGAGGCGATCCGCGCGGTGCCGCGTTCCCTGCGCAATGCCAGTTTCGGCGTGGGCGCGACCAAATGGCAAACGGTCTGGTCACATGTCCTCCCGAACGCCATGCCGGGTATCCTGACCGGTACGATCCTGGCCATCTCACGCGCCATCGGCGAGACCGCCCCGTTGGTGGTGGTGGGCGCCTCAACAGCCATCAGCTTCGATCCATCTTCACCCTTCTCGAAATTCACCACCCTCCCGATTCAAATTTACCAGTGGACCTCGCGTGCTCAGGATGAATTCCGGGCTCTGGCCGCGGCATCGATCCTGGTGCTCCTGGTGCTCTTGTTGAGCTTGAACGCCTCGGCAGTCCTACTGCGTAATCGCTTCAGCAGGAGATACTAGTACCATGAGTAATAATTCCAACCAAAAATATGTCATCGAGACCCACGATCTTGATATCTTTTACGGCAGTTTCAAAGCCGTGACCGGTGTCAATCTGCAAGTCGAAAGGAACGCGATCACAGCGATCATCGGGCCCTCCGGCTGCGGGAAATCGACTTTGCTGCGAGCCTTCAATCGCATGAATGAACTCTATGCCAACACATCCATCAAAGGTGAAGTCTGCTTCAACGGACAGGACATTTATGCCGGAGAGGTTGATCCGGTCGAGGTCCGCTACCGCATCGGGATGGTCTTTCAGAAACCCAACCCCTTCCCCAAAAGCATCTACGAAAACATCGCTTGGACTGCCCGCATCCACGGCTACAAGGGCAAAATGGATGAAATCGTGGAGAGTTCCCTGCGCCAGGCGGCGCTCTGGGATGAGGTGAAAGACAAATTGCATCAGTCCGGTTTATCCCTCTCCGGCGGGCAGCAGCAGCGCCTGTGCATCGCCCGCGCCATCTCGATCCAACCGGAGGTCATTCTGATGGACGAACCCGCCTCCGCCCTCGACCCGATCGCCACACTCAAGATCGAAGAGTTGATGCAGGAGCTAAAAAAGAATTACACCATCGTCATCGTGACACACAATATGCAGCAGGCGGCGCGGGCTTCGGATTACACCGCCATGATGATGCTTTCCAGGGACGGCGAGCGTTCCGGCACGGTCATCGAGTTCGATGAAACGACTCGTATTTTCACCAACCCGAAAGACAAGCGCACGGAAGATTATGTCACCGGCAGGTTTGGATAAATCGAAAAGAGGCGAATATGTACAAGTTCAGGGTCTTATTCCTGTGCACAGGCAATTCAGCCCGCAGCCAAATGGCAGAAGCCTTTTTGCGGGTTTACGCCGGCGAATATTTCGAAGTCCACAGCGCGGGCATCGAACCCAAAGGGTTCATTCTTCCGGAGGTGCTCACGGTGATGCGTGAACTCGGGATAGATCTGAGCAAACAAAGATCGAAAAGCGTTTCAGAGTATTTGGGCAAGGTACATTTCTCCCATGTTATTACGGTCTGCGGAGATGCTGAAGAAAGGTGTCCGACGATCTTCCTGAACATGGGGATCCATGAACATTGGCCGTTCGATGACCCGGCAAAATTGGATGGGAGTGACGCAGAACGGCTTGCTTTCACCCGCCGCGTGCGGGATCAGATCGCTGCCCGCCTGAAGGAGTGGGTGAAATCCAAAAATCTCACTCCACAATTTGTCCAGAACTTGTCTCAAAAACACCTTTAGCACCGTCATTGCCCCGGCGAAAGCAGCCGGGGTTGCGAGCGAAGCGAAGCAATCTCACGTAAGATTTGTTGTAAAAATTGAGTAAGGGATTGCTTCGTCGGGACAAACACCCTTCTCGCAATGACGAAAAAGTATTTTTGAGATGACTTGCAGTTATGTTTTTTCGATGAAGCCCTCTTTCAGATCAAAGGAAGGAAAACATCCATCTGCAAAATCTGCACTGACTGGCATACCCGGGCGTCAGGACAGAATAGAGATGAAAGGAAGAAGTGTATAATATGGCGAACAAAACAAGAACCGAGGACGTTATGCTCCGTAAAACGTTTGAAAACGAGATCCAACAAGTTAAAGATGACGTGCTTTTGCTTGGCAGCATGGTAGAACAAGCCATCCTGAGCACGGTGGAAGCATTAAAGAAACGCGATATCAAGGCATCGGAACAAATCCTCAATGCCGATAAATTGATCAACAAGAAACGCTTCGAGATCGAAAACAAGTTGATGATCCTGATCGCCACGCAGCAGCCGATGGCGCATGACTTGCGTTTGCTGGCCTCCACCATGGAGATCATCTCCGAATTGGAGCGCATGGGCGACTATGCCAAAGGGATTGCCAATATCAATATCCGCATGGGTGACGCTCCCCTCCTCAAGCCGCTGATCGATATTCCACGCATGGCTCAGAAGGACGTAGACATGCTTCACCGGGCGTTGACCGCCTTTGTCAATGAAGATGTGGAAACCGCCAAAAAAATCCCGATTGAGGACGATGAAGTGGATGCGCTGTACAACCAGGTCTATCGCGAGTTGATGACCTTTGTGATCAGCGACCCAACCACCATGGAGCGCGCCAACTGGCTCCTGTGGGTGGCTCACAACCTCGAACGCGTCGCCGACCGGGTCACGAACATCTGCGAACGGACCGTATTTATCGCTACCGGCGAGATGTCCGAGATCAAGTCCACGGACGATGAATTCTGGAAACAGCAAAAGAATGGAAGTTAAAACAAAAATCCGCCGCCTGGCGGATTTTTGTTTCGAGGAAAAACTTATCCCATTCTTCCCGTGATGTAGGCTTCGGTCAGTTCCTGCTTGGGTTTGGTAAACATATCGTTCGTATCAGAGAATTCGACCAATTCCCCCAGCCAGAACAAACCTGTGTAATCGGAAACGCGCGCTGCCTGCTGCATATTATGCGTGACGATCACGATCGTATAGTCTTTCTTCAATTCCGCGATCAACTCCTCGATGCTGAGGGTCGCGATGGGGTCCAATGCAGAGGTGGACTCATCCATTAAGATCACTTCCGGCTGCACCGCAATGACGCGGGCAATGCACAGGCGCTGCTGCTGCCCCAGCGAAAGTCCCAGCGCGTCAGCTTTCAGATCATCCTTCACCTCATCCCACAATGCAGCCGCCTGCAGAGATTTTTCCACCACGTCATCCATCTTCACATTCATGCCCATGACACGCGGACCAAAGGCTACATTGTCGTAAATCGATTGTGGAAATGGGTTCGGCTTTTGAAAGACCATGCCCACCCTCTGCCGGAGTATGACAACATCCATGTCTTCGTCGTAAATGTCTTTCCCTTCGAGCAGGATTTTCCCGTCCACACGTGTACCGGCAATCGTATCGTTCATGCGATTAAGGCAGCGCAGGAACGTGGATTTGCCGCAGCCGGAGGGTCCAATTAAAGCGGTGACCTTGTGTGGCAAAATATCCAGAGTAATGTCCGCTAATGCCTTCTTCGGGCCATAATAGAAATCAAGATCCTGAACAGAAAAGGTAGGTTGAACACTATTCATGGCTTTATTTTATCATTGTCGTTTGCCGGCAATCATGCTCGCATCACACTAACCCCTAAATTATCGGCATGATCGCTGATCCGCTCCAGGACACGCAGGGTCTCTGTAAAGATAACATTGGCTTCGGGGCTACAGAGACCATTCTCCAGACGATCAATATGCCGTTGCCGCGCCTGCCAGTAAAGTTTGTCAAATTCACTTTCCATCTCACAAACCTTCCTGGCTTGCAATTTATCATTATTTTGAAAAGCCTCTATAGCTGCTGAAAATGTACAAAGTGTGTGTTTCCCCAGTTGCTCCAACTCTGCGATCGCCTGCGGGCTGAAACACACATCCTTATTAATACGTTCCATAGCATATCCGGCGATATCTTCAGCCATATCCGCCACCCGTTCGATATCGATCAATAAATTCTTCATCTGGAAGCAGCGTTTCTGCTGTGGAACAGTCAGATCTTCCCGTATCAACCTGTCGACAAAGTCGACCAGCGTTTTGAAAATGGGATCGACAACCTGATCCTCCTGTTGCAGAACATGGCTCGCTGCATCAGAGTTCCGTGTCAGGAGGGCGCGATAACTTTCCTCAAGCATCTGGGCAGCCACATTCCCCAGCCGCGCCAGCTCACGCGCCGCCTCACTCAATGCAACAGCCGGGACGCTGTACTGCATATCGTCGATATAAGCAGTAAGTTTTTCCTTCTCGGGTTTCTTTTCAGGAGGGACAAGTTTTTCTGCCACCCAGGCAATTTGTTTCACAAAGGGGAACAGGATCATGCTGACAGTGACATTGAAAATTGTATGAGCGTTGGCGATCTGGCGGGGAAGGTCGGAAGAGGTATGACCGATCAGATCGGCATAGGGGGAAATAAATGGGAGAAAGATCAACACCCCCGCGACATTGATGAGTATCTGTGCCATGGAAGCCTGACGGGCCGCCCGCGAGAGCTGGAACGAGGCAATAAAACCCGTGACACAGGAACCGATATTGGCACCCAATATAATTCCAACGGC